>DASRQG010000001.1:0-24575 GCA_035645995.1 Mariniphaga sp.
AGGTTATAGGCATCTAACAACCGCGGGTCTGCATCAACATAAACCACACGCCGCGGAGCACCCATAAGGCCAATAGAGCCAATTCCATCAATACGGTTTAACGGGTTAACTATTTTTTCATCCAATATTTTTTCAAGGCCGGGATAGCTTTCCTTGGCTGTTACAGCATAAAACACAATTGGCATCATGCTGGTATTGAACTTGAAGATTTGAGGCCTTTCTGCTCCTTCAGGCATAAAATCCAACATCCGGTCGATAACATCCCGTATATCGTTTGTTGCCTCGTCCAGGTTAGTCTCCCATTCAAACTCCAGATTGATGATTGAAAGATTGTCGGTTGAAGTGGAAGTTATCTCTTTGAGGGCATCTACAGAGTTAAGCGCGTCCTCAAGTGTTCGTGTTATATTACTCTCAATATCGCTGGCATTAGCTCCGGGATAGGTGGTCATTACAGAAATGAATGGAGGATCCATTTCAGGGTAAAGATCAACCGGCACCTGCACCAGCGCATATAGCCCCATCACCATGACTGCCACAAAAATCATCAAGGTTGAAATGGGATTATTTACAGCACTTTTATATATACTCATATTTATTTCTCCTTTTAGTAATTTGGACGATTATTGATTTACCACGTCAATAGGTACTCCATCCATTAATCTTCCCTGCCCTGTAATTATCACCCTGTCACCTGTATCCAGCTGTTCTGAATATACTTCTATTAAATCATCGTACCGATTTCCTATTGTAACACCTATACGCCGGGCAACACCATTTTCTTCAATGAATAAGTATCTATTATTCGATCCCTGCATTTTAAGAACAGCCATCGATGGTACCAAAACTGCCTCAACTTCATCGATATCGATAGCAATTCGGGCAAACATTCCGGGCCTTAGCAGGTTTTCACTGTTGTTTATAATTACTTCAGCATTAAATGTCCTATTTGAAGGATCAATAGTGGGATGAATACGTTCTACTTTACCTGTGAAGGTTCTTCCGGGTAAGACATCTATTTTAACGGCTGTTTCCATCCCTCTCTTGATCGAAGGGAAATATCCTTCGGACACTGAGACCATTACTTTCAATCGGTCTATTTGTACCAGAGAAAGAACAGCTGCTTTACCAGCTGGTGTATTTGGAGCACCTGAATACATTTCACCCGACTCATAATATCTACCGGATACCAACCCGGTAAATGGTGCATACAGTCTTACATTATCGGTTAAAAACTCAACATTCGACTTAGCTACTTCCATTTGTGTCTGCAATTGGTCATACTGCTGTTTAGCTATACTTCCATATTTGGCAAGTGTGTCTAATCTTCTGAAATCTGCCTCAAGATTTTTAAGCTGAATTTCAGCCTGGCGAAGTTGAGTGCGATCCATCTCTACCAATATGGAACCTTTAGAAACCCTGTCTCCGATCTCAGCGTGAATTTTTTCAATTCGTCCTGGAGATGCAGGAGCGAGATGTACCTCTTCGTATGCTTCCAGCGTAGCAGGATATTCAACCGTGCGTGCAACTGTTTGTGGTTTAAGCTCTACAACCTCCACTATTTCTTTTCGTTCAGACTCTGTAGTTGCTGCTTGCTCATTTTGATTGCCCGAAGAGCAGGAAACTAATAACATTGTTGCCAATGCCACCAGAGGTAAATAATTTGTTTTCTGTTTCATGTTTATGATGTTAATTGTTTAATATTTTACCCACTAATGTGTTTAAAGCATTCTGCGACTGCAATACTTCAAGCATAGAAGTGAGGTATTCTGACTCTGCCTGTAGATAATTACTGTCGGCCGTAGAAAGCTCGAGACTTGAAATCATCCCCTGTTCATATTTTCTGCGCAGGTTGAGATATACATCACGTGAGACTTGTACATTTTTCTCCTGAGTTTCATAATTCTCAATAGCATTCTTCATATTAAATTGTAGTTGTCTGAATTGTATTTCGAGTTGTTCTTCCAGCAATGCTTTATTATTCTCCGCAACATCAAGATCAATTTTTGCCTGTCTAACTCTTGAACGACGTTCACCACTTGAGAAAATTGGAATGTTTAATTGTAACCCCACTATATGAGGTGGCGACATATCAAATGCAGGTTTTAAAATTTTGTAGGTATAATTATAGAAACTTGACAAAGTGGGAAGATAATTTGCTTTTTGTAAATCAACTTGTTTTTCTGTCAATTCCACTTGTAATTCAGTAAGCTGATAATCAATATTTTGTTCTAAATCAAAATCTTCGATAATACCATTTTGTAATTCAGCTTTAATTAAGTCAGACAGGTTTTCAGTAAGTTCAAGCTCAGTATCAGCAGAAACTCCCAGCTGGACGCGTAATAAATTGGTAGCCAGAACCAATTGTCGTTCTGCGGAGCGAACAGCATTAGTCAGTGAGTTTACCTGCACCGATAGCTGGTCAAGTTCTACCTTCTCCATCATACCGACTCGCACCAACGGTTCTGTTTTTTCATATATTTCCTGAAGGTTCTTCATGTTATTGTTCAGTATCTTAAGTGATTCACGGGAAATTAGAACCAATTGATAACCTTCGATAACCTGACTTATTACCTCCAATTCTGTTTTCTGTTTGCTTTTTTCTGAGAGCCTTTGAGCTAGTTTGGCTGACTGAACGCCTACAATATAACCTCCATTAAAAAGTAACTGACTTACCTGTAAGTTGAAGTTACTGCTTGGCTTAATAGGTATTTCGGTTGGAGGAGCGTTTTCGTCAAATTGTATACTGATAGAAGCTCCCATAGCATTAGAATAATCAGCGTTTGCTTCTATATGAGGCAATCCTGCTGCAATGGCTTCCCATATCTGTTCCTGCGATTGGTCGACTGTGTACCCTGCACTGATAATAGTTCGGTTATGCTCCAATGCATGCCTCTTTGCGGCTTCCAGATCCAGCGAAAGCTTTTCTTGTGCCTGCAAAACACCAGCTATCATCAATCCAAGAATTAATGTAATCAAATGTTTTCTTTTCATGTTTTCTTCTGCTTTTGTTTTCTTGCAAATAAATTTTTGGTTCCTATATAATTGTTTCTTCAATGATTGAAATACCCTTAGAAGTGGAGATCCCACGCATAAAGTTTATTACCAAGTTTCTATATACTTCCGAAAAATTATATTCTTCGGGTGGGAACATTTTTTCGTCAGAGATGACATTGATCTGTTCATGAAATAGTTTTGCAACGATTTTGATATTTATATCCTCTCTGAAGATTCCTTCATCAATACCCCTTCTTAAAAGTTGGTATGTAAATTCTTCCCGTGTTTTAACATTTTCATTATATACAGTTTCTGCAATTTCAGGATAAAATTTTTTGAGGTCTGAAAAGAATACAGGATTAATGGAATTAAGCATTTTTATTCCTTCCTGCATAAGACAGGAAATGCTATCTATAACATTAGGAGATTTGTTAATGATTGCTTTAGAGGCAATTAACTGATGTTTTGTTAGTTCCTGCAAACAATAAAAAACCAATTCTGTTTTATTTTTAAACTTTTCATAGACGGTACGTTTAGAAATCCCCAAAGAAACAGCTATATCGTCCATGGTAATATTTCTAATACCATAACTTAAAAACTGTTTTGCAGCCTCATCTAATATTCTTTTTCGTACTTGCATTCTTTTATTTTGAGTGCAAAAATAGAATGAAAACTTTTAAAACGTTTAAAGTTTTTAAAGAATTACCAAATCTTAACATTGAAAATGCTTAAAGATTATATAGGTTCCGGAACACATATTATGTAATTATAATTTTATTAAATGCTGCTTCTGCTGAGGGGATTTAAACAAATACGTGTTTTACATAGTTATTAATATAAGTTTAATTCTATAAACAACAGTGATTGAATGAATCTGCCAAAAAATAGAAAAGATGATTATTCTAAGGATGCAATCAGCAAAAGAATTGGTTTTATAAACGATAGATGTGGAACGGAGTTAAGTCATATTTCCGAGAGTCATATTGAACCTGATTTGACAAAAGGAAATATTGAGAATATTATCGGTTTTACACAGGTACCAATAGGTGCTATTGGACCATTGAAAATAAATGGGGACTTTGCTGATGGTGAATACTATGTTCCTTTAAGTACAACTGAAGGTGCATTGGTTGCCTCATTTAACAGAGGTGCCAGGGTAATAACTTTATCGGGTGGTGCCAATGTAGCGGTAGTGCGAGACAGTATTCAACGTGCTCCTTTTTTTGAGATGGAGAACCTTTTCCATGCACGTAAGTTTGTAGATTGGATTGAGAAACACTTTATCTGGTTACAACAGATTGCACAAAGTACAACCAATAATGGTAAATTATTAAGCTACCATGCCTTCATTCAGGGGAAAGTGGTTTACTTGCGCCTAAACTATTCTACTGGTGATGCAATGGGGATGAATATGATTACTAAAGCAACACTTGAGGTATGTAATTATATTGTAAATCATTTTCCGGTTGTACGCTACTCGCTTGAAAGTAACATGGCGGTTGATAAAAAGCCTGCTCACATCAACAGTATTTTAGGAAGAGGAAAAACAGTTTCATCTGAAGTTGTTGTAAAAAAAGAGCTTCTTACAAAGTATCTGAAAACAACAGCAAGGGAGCTTGAAAAAGTATATCACAAGCAGGTTATAGGAGGCATAATGGCAGGTACACTGGGTGCCAATGGGCATTATGCCAATGGTATCGCAGCTTTATTTCTCGCATGCGGACAAGACCTTGCAAATATTAGTGAATCTTGTGTAGGGTATACCAGTGTCGAGGCTATTGGGGAAGACCTCTATGTCTCAGTTAATTTACCTTCTTTAGTTGTAGGAACTGTCGGGGGAGGAGTATCATTACCAACTCAGCGCGAATGCCTGGAAATGATTGGGTGCTATGGTACCGGTAAAAGTAAAAAATTTGCCGAGATTGTTGCCGCTACTGCGCTTGCCGGTGAAATTTCTTTGGCCGCTTCTATTGTTGCAGGAGATTTTGTGGCAGCTCATGAAAAATATGGCCGTAATAAACCCAAGCAAGATGTTCCTCAAATCAGGAATTAATTGTATGGATGAAGGAGAAGAAAAATCAGCTTTCAATAGTCAAAACTATTCTTGTTTTTCAAACACATAAATTACCGAACTGCCTCTGTCTTCTCCTGATAACCCAATGAGCCATGATAGTTTTCCAAAAAGTAACCCTTTTAGAAGTGGAAATTTAGACTTTTTATACTTCTCACTCAATATAGAAATATAAAAAGAGTCAAAAGGCATGTTGTATGTTCTTATAAGATTAAATTTATGCTTTTTCCCCAGTATCTGTATTTGGAATGGAGAAAAATGCCATATATGTCTTGGAACATCCCATGCTGCCCAATATTTTCTATAATGGCGGGCATCGTAGGATGAACGATTAGGAACGGCAATTATTAACTTACCTTCAGGTTTCAAGAGCCGGGAAAATGTTTCCATATTTTCATTGATGCGGTGGATATGTTCCAGCACATGCCATAGGGTAATTGTATCATATTCTTCTGAGGGCATTTCAAATATGGCTTCGGGTGAATGTAAATCTACCCCAAACTTATTTTTGGCTAATTTGCGTGCTTCAGCATTTTTTTCTGTACCGGTTACTGTCCAGCCATGATTTTTCATTTTCATGAGAAAATATGCCGTTCCTGCACCAATGTCAAGTAGTTTACCATTTTTTTTATCTGTTATACGCTCAACGATCTTTCTCTTTCGATTAAGCATGTAACGGCGAATAAGATGATACAGAGAATTTATAATGCCTTTTCCTGTATTGGAATGAGAAATGTAGTCTTCTGAATTATAGTATTTTTCTATACCATCTTCATCCTCACTATTAGCAGTAAATTTTAATCCACAACCGGTACATTGTTTAATCTCAAATTCCTCACCCGATATAAAAAAATCGGTAGTGGTCAATGAATGAACAAAAAGGTTTTGGTCGCAAACCGGACATTGTTTGATTAGAAACTTTGACATGTAAGTTTATTTTATTCTGAACTTAGCATTTATCTGATATGTAATTGTTATTTTCTGCACTTGATCTACACTCTCATTAGCAGCATCAGCAGTAAGCATTCTACTTTCTGCTTTAAATGGTCTGATGTATCCGTCACTGATTTCGGAAATTGCTAATACCTCACCCAGTTCTTCATCTATACTATTAAGAAGCCATTCTGCTTTTATACGGGCATCTTCTAAAGCATCTGCCTTTACTTGTTTTTTTATGGATTCAATATCAGAATGATCGAATCCACCAATGCTCATATTACGAATCCCTTTAGAATCAAGAAATGAGATCAGCTGATTTACTTTGGCAAAATCTTTAATTTTTACCTGTAACTGCTTACTGAATAGAAACTCCTTTCCCTGTTCCCGCCAATAGTTTCCGATACTGCCTACTCTGATATCCTCTTTAGAGATACCGGCCTTATAAAGGCTTTTTAAAACAGAATCTTCTATTTTCTCTAATGGAACCTTTGTGCGATAATCTTTAGGCTCTTTTCTTTTCTCAAATTCCTCTTCCCAATATTCCTGTATGCCTATAAAAAGCATCATTTCATCAGGTTCAATTTCTTTTTCTGCTGTACCCCTGACTTCTATGTATCGAATATCATTATTATCCTGAGCCGATGCTGCAAACGTTATTAATAAAATTAAGAAAAATGTCAGGTATTTTAATGTCATAATTATTTATTGTGTGTTAAAGTATTAACATCGCATCACCATAGGTGCCGAATTTATAGTCATTCTCAAGCGCTACCTGATATGCTTCCATGATAAAGTCATAGCCTCCAAATGCTGCAACCATCATTAGTAATGTGGAATAAGGCAGGTGAAAGTTTGTAACCATTCTGTTGGCAACATTGAACTCATAAGGAGGGAACAAAAATTTATTGGTCCATCCTTCAAACGGTTTCAGATAACCTTGTGTTGAAACTGAGCTTTCAAGGGTTCGCATAACAGTTGTACCGACAGCACAAATGTTCTTACGGTTCATTTTTGCATTATTTACTATTTCGCAAGCTTCGTCTTTGATCCAGATTTGTTCCGAATCCATTTTATGTTTTGTAAGGTCTTCTACATCAACACTTCTGAAATTTCCCAATCCAACGTGTAAAGTAATATATGCAAATTCAGAGCCTTTTATTTCAAGCCTTTTCAACAATTCCCTGCTAAAATGCAGACCTGCAGTAGGAGCGGCAACTGCTCCTTCATGTTTTGCAAAAATTGTTTGGTAACGATCTTTATCCTCCGGTACCACAGTACGTTTAATGAATTTAGGGAGTGGAGTTTGGCCCAGACTATATAAGGTTTTCTTGAATTCGTCGTAAGGTCCGTCGAATAAAAACCTGAGCGTTCTTCCCCTTGATGTTGTATTGTCAATAACTTCAGCTACAAGTGAATCGTCTTCTCCAAAATATAGTTTATTGCCAATTCTGATTTTTCTTGCAGGATCAACCAATACATCCCATAACCTCATTTCACGGTTTAGTTCCCGTAATAAAAACACTTCTATTTCAGCACCTGTTTTTTCTTTGTTTCCATACAAACGTGCAGGGAAGACCTTGGTATCGTTAAATACAAACACATCACCATCATCAAAATAATTGACAACATCTTTAAATAACTTGTGTTCGATGGTACGACTTGCTCTGTCCAGAATCATTAATTTTGATTCATCTCTGTTTTGGGCTGGATATAAGGCAATCTTCTTTTCATCTAAATCATACTTAAATTTTGATAACTTCATGGACAGCTTTTTTTTATGGATAAATCTTTATTATTTTAAATAATCACTTTCAAGTTCGAGTTCCGTTGTACGTATGATTTATTAATTGGTTACATAATCATCTATATTATTAAGAAAAAAATCAATCGATATAGAATTTTTTACATCAAATTCACCTATTCTTGTTCTTCTTAATTCGGTGAGATAAGCACCACACTTAAGTTTTTTTCCAATGTCTCTGGCAAGAGCACGGATATATGTCCCCTTGCTACATACTACCCGAATTTTAATATATGGAAGATCAAAATGCAGCAAATCAATCTCATGTATAACAATCTTTTTAGCCTTAAGTTCTAAATTTTCTCCACTTCTGGCATAGTCAAATGCTCTTTTCCCATTTACTTTTACAGCGGAAAAAATTGGTGGTACCTGATCAGTTTCTCCTATAAAATTTTGTAAAGCAGCTTCTGTTTCTTCACGTGTTAAATGTGAGATGTTAAAAAAATTGTCTTCTTCGGTCTCTTTATCAAAGGATGGAGTTGTTGCACCCAATTTCAATGTTGCAACATATTCCTTCTCGCGCTCCTGGAAACTTTCAATTAGTTTGGTTGCTTTTCCGGTACAAAGAATCATTAGTCCGGTCGCAAGTGGATCTAAAGTACCTGCATGACCTACCTTCATCTTCTTAATACCCATCTTTCTACACAAGGAATTTCTTACCCTTTGTACCAAATCAAAAGATGTATAATCAAGGTCTTTGTCAAACAACAAAACCTCACCTCCTAAAAAATCATACATTTTTTTTAGGTCAGACATTTATAAATGATTAAATTACAGCAGTTTAAATGATTGGCAAATTAAGCGGCAAAGATAGCAATTAAACCAATAATAAAACAGTAAAGAGCAAAATAAATAAGTTTACCCTGTTTTACTATTTTTATCATCCATGAACAGGCCAGTAAACCGGATATGAATGCAGCAAGGAATCCAATTATCAGAGATGCAGTGCTAATTGATGCTACACCTGTATAATACCCTCCAACTAAGTCCAGAAAGGCTGCTCCTAAAATTGGTATCAGTACCATCAAAAAAGAAAAACGTGCAACTTCATCTTTTCGGGTTTTTAGGATTAGTCCGGTAGCAATTGTAGCACCACTGCGAGATATCCCCGGAATTACAGCAATTGCCTGAGCAATACCAATAATAAAAGCTTTGCCCCACCCAATGTTTAAAGTGCCTTTTTTTGAAAAATGTGCAAAAGTTAATAAGCCTGCAGTAAATAATAACATGCTTCCTACCAGCAGAAGATTGCCGGTGAAAAAACTTTCTATCTGATCAGCAAAAAATAATCCTAATATCAAAACAGGTATTGAGGAAAATAATATTTTACTTATATATTGGGTAGATTCATTCCACTCAAATGCAAATAAGTCGGTTAAAAGCTTTAAAATATCTTTTCGGAATACTATTAAGGTACTTAAAACAGTGGCGACATGTACTACTACTGCAAACATCAGATTGCTTTCTGTTTTTACACCTAAAACGGCATGGCCTATTTCCAAATGTCCACTTGAACTAACCGGTAAGAATTCAGTAAGTCCCTGGATGATGCCCAGAACCAGTGCTTGAACTTCATTCATAAAATAATACTTGAATTAATTGCTGTTTTTTGGTTTTTTCATGATGGCATATACTTCGAAGATAAAGCCAAACAGCAAGATAAGTGGTGCAAGTGTGATGCGTCTGAAGCTAAATATTTCCGGATCAAAAACATTGGGATCCTCACTGCCACCACCAATCATTAATATAAAACCTAACACTATAATTCCAAACCCAATTGCCATTAATTTTAAATTCTCCTGCCCTAGTGCAAAGCCGGTTTCAACCGTTGGTTTTTCCTTTACTGTCTTTTTTTTATTCATCGTTTAATATAAATTTTAATGGGTAGGTACACGCAGATTATTAGTCTTGACCCCTTAAAATACCTGTGATTTTGTTTGAAAATTCGCCACAAAGGTAATTAATAAAATAATTCATCAAATTTCATTTTTAGGAATTTGTTGACTGCAAGGAAGGTTGATGTATAAGAGATGACTATTCCTAAGACTAATACAGCAAGAAGAACTGGTCCCAACACCCAAAACCCTGCAGGATCAATTATCCCTTCAAGTTCTTTTCTAAATGCATACATTGATGCTGCTAAAAGAATATTTGCTATCAATGCACCAAAAAATCCTAATGATAAACTACGTAACAGAAAAGGTTTTCGAATAAAGGATCGTGCTGCACCAACCAACTGCATTGTATTAATCGTAAAACGTTTGGAATAAATTGAAAGTCGGATCGTGTTGTTTATGAGAGATATAAATATGAAGCTTGTAAGAGCAACTACTACGAGCAGGAAGATGCTTATTTTATTTACATTCTCATTTATTGCACCCAAAAGATCCTTCTGGTAATAAACCTCTTTAACCTGAGGATATTCTAAAAACTCTTTTTCAATGTTAACCAGGCTGTCAGGATGGGTATAATCTGCATATAGCTTAACATCCATCGATGCAAACAGAGGGTTAAATCCCAGGAAACCCAAAAAGTCTTCACCTAATTCCTGTGTAAGTTCAATAGCTGCTGTTTCTTTATCGATATAGCGTGATGATTTCACATAATCGGAGGATTCCAGAACCTTTTCCAGCCGGTTTATGTCTGTATCTTTTAATCCCTCATTTAATACCAGTGTAAAGCCAATTTGTTCTCTTACATAATCTGATAATTTTTCGGCATTTACCAGAATCAGGAGTAAAGCCCCAACCATAAGCAATACAAGGGAAATGCTTATCATTGAAGTTATCCACGATTTGAAGATTTTGTTTCTCAGGCGTCGTGGTTTATGTTCTTTTACCTTGTTCATATCCGGAAAATTTAATGCAAAAGTATAAATTTATTCAAAAGCCTGTCAGTCTGGTGCAGAGCAAATAATTTCTATAGCTTCTGTTCGTTATCAACCGAACTGATACTTGTTAGGGTTTATACTTTAAAATACCGATTATATAATTGAGCAATGGATCTGGGTTCTCCAATTATTGTTAATACATCGTTCTCAAGAAGATATGTATTTCCATTCGGTGTAAAAGTTAAAGAATCACGTTCAACCAATGCAACCAGAGTATCAGCCGGATATTTTATTTCTTTCAACTGTTTTCCTATCATTTCTGACTGAACCGTATCCGGTAACAATTGTATTGAAATATATCTTTCATTATGAAGTAGATATTCCTTAATCTCCCGGTCATTTTTCGCATCTTTAATCTCATTCACGAAATCTTCTCTTTCCACGATATCAACTAAACGAAGTAACATTCTTAATTGCTGTCGGGGCTCTTCAGCAGGGCTTGCCAGGAAAAAATAGATGTGATCGGTAGTGCCTGTTTTTATTGAAGGTACTTGATTATTATCAATATTATCGGTTTCAGTCAGTACGATATGTAAAGAAGGATGGTCTATGCCTTCATTTTTTGCAAAAAGAATGGAGACTTTAGGGTTGGCCAGTGCCGGTTCTATTTCAGAAGTATTTAGAAATTCATTGATAAGTGTTTCCCTTCGAACATGTGTTTCTGTAGCAAATATTCCGGATACAGTTTTAACTATATATCCCAGATCGTTATTCTTCACATGTGTTATCCTGGCCCTGATGATAGTCTGGTCAAAAGGATCACCTTGTCTTAACCCTTTTTCCTTAATTATACTCATAAATTCATTTTCAAGCTCTGAATGCTGATGTTTGCCCAGCAAAGCGAACCAATGAAAAATAGCGCCCTCTCGTTTTACTTTTATTCGGGCATAATACTGATACCATAATACGCCCAACAGAATAATTAATCCGGTGAATAATATTGCCATCCATCCCATATATGCTATGAGAACCAGAGATATAACTATGCCTGCAATTTGCATGTACGGATAGAGTGGGGAGTAGTATCCCGGATCGTAGGATTCGATTTTACTGTTCCTGAAAACAATTACTGAAAAATTTATCAGCATGAATATTAAGAGCTGAAATGTACTTGCAAGTTTTGCGATTCCCTCTTCTGAAAGTACCAGGATAAATAGCAGTATAAATCCTGCAGTTAAAATAATAGCCTGAAAGGGTGTTCCTGATTTTCCTACTTTTGAAAAGCCGGGAGGAAACAGTTTGTCTCTGCCCATTGCAAATGGATATCTTGACGCTGAAAGCATTCCGGCATTGCCTGTAGAAGCAAATGCTGCCATGGCTGCTCCTGTCATTAAGTATGCTCCAACATTTCCGGGCAACCAGGTAAATATTTGGGTTACAGCAGTTGCTGCAGGTGCAAGGTCATTGGCAAATTCTGAAGGTTCTATTAATGCTACCATTACGAAAACCCCTAATACATAAACTAATCCGGTTACAACCAATGATAACAGCATGCCCAGGGGGATGTTACGTTCCGGATTTTTTATCTCCTCTGCAACACTCGCTATTTGAGTTAGCCCCAAATAGGATACAAATACAAAACCTGCTGTTACTATCACTCCTTCGAACCCATTTGTGAAAAATGGCCTGAAATTACTGGTGAATACCTTTTCACTTATCTTGTCTGTGAAAAAAATATTGTATAATCCGTCGAATATAAATGCCCCCAGAACTATAAGCAGGAAGGTGACAAAGAAATTTTGCAACCCTGATGACTTTTTTGCACCAATTAGATTTAGAACCATAAAAAATAAGGTTGCCATAATGGCAATCGTTTTTACCGGTACCTCCCAAAAAATAGCAGCGTAAGCACCAATACCAATAATGGCGAAGGCTGTTTTAAACATTAATGCAAAATAAGTTCCCAGGCCTCCAATAGTTCCCATTAAAGGTCCAAGACTCCTGTCCAGGAAAAAATATGCTCCGCCTGATCGGGGAAGGGCGGTGGATATCTCTGCTATACTGAATAGAGCCGGCATGATTAACAATCCCGAAACCAAATATGCTACGAATACTGATGGCCCTGTATATTGAGATGCCAAACCCGGAAGCAGAAAGAAACCTGAGCTGAACATCGCTCCTGTACTTATGGTAAATACATCAAATAACCCAAGTTCTTTCTTTAGTTTATTTTTTTTTGTCATACGCAGTAATTCTTCATCTCAATTTATCATCAGGTTGAATACTTTCAAAAAATAAGAAAAATTATTAAAACTTAATAACGATCTAAAAGCGAAAAGTTCATTTTCTTTTGAATAAACCAGCTATTGTTTTCCCAAGTTCATCAAGAGAGGGATAATTTAAATTAATAGCACTGCCTCCTGTAACATCCAAAAGTATAGGGAAAACCAATATAAAACTATTTGCCTGAAAATAATTATTCAGGTAGTAAGGAATATTTCTCAAATTTCTTTGGAATGAACCATTATTGGTACGGCTTAATACCACAAAAAGATTATCATCGGTTTTAATTTGTTTGGCTAGTTTGGGGAAATCGTTCCAATTATCAAATTCATGAAAATCTGCTTCTATAGGATGGTTCGAATGAATTTCCTTTATAACGTTCAATGATTTTTCCGTTCCGTAGAATATAAGTCGAGAACCGGTATGTCTTGATATATTCCATGCACGTATAAGCCAAAAAGGAAATCCTGCTTCACGCTCAGCATTTTCAGGGATAACAACAAAGTGTCTTTTTATTGTTGCAATCGGCTGTACCGGCTTGTATATAAAGGTGGTTACATCACAGTTCTTTAATATACCCTCGGTTAATGAACCTAAAAAAGACTCAGATATTTCTTTTTTTACATGGAGCCCTATAACTAAATCAGTTATATTGTTTTCCTTTATCACACTAGTAATACCATTGACAATATTTACATCATAACGTAGAAGTTCCTTAAGATGGATATCGGTTGCAGATGCCGTAATTGCAGCTTTCTGGAGAATTTTCCGGCCTTTATTAGCAGCATCAGGGCGATCTTCAGTATTGTTTACAATATTTAATGCATATAATCCTTGTTTATTTTTAGACGAACGAATCAACCCGCTTAAATGAATAAGTTCATCAACTGTTTCAGGATTACTAACTGGAATCAGCAACTTTTCGTCCGGATCAACTTCCTTTTCTTCAAAATCTGCACTCTCATTTTGAACAATGCGTTGTGCCCCCTTTTGAGTTTCGAAGGAAGCAATTGTACAGGTTACCAAAATCATGATGATGGTGCCATTTAAGATACTGTCACTTAATAATCTGATTGGCTCTCCATCTGCAGTTTGTCCAATTATAATGTTGTACCCAATAAGTACTGCTGCCAGTGTGGCTGCCGCCTGTGCATTGCTTAGGCCAAAAATCAGCCTTCTCTGATCAGCAGAGAAACCAAAACTCTTTTGTACTATCAGTGCCGGAATATATTTACCAACTGTAGCAACTATTGACATTGTAAGAGCTACAATCAAAGTCTCGGTGTCATAAAGAAAGGCCCGATAATCAATTAGCATACCTACTCCCAACAAAAAAAATGGGATGAAAATTGCATTTCCCACAAAATCAATTCGATTCATAAGTGGCGAAGTGCGTGGTATCAATTTATTTAAAGCGAGTCCGGCAAGGAATGCGCCTATAATGCCTTCTATTCCTGCAAGTTCAGATAACACGGCACCCATAAATACCATAACCAGAACGAAAATATATTGGGAGACATTATCATTAAATCGTTTTAAAAACCACCTTGCAATGATAGGGAAAAGCAACATTATTATTGAAGAAAATACAATAAAGGAAATTGTTAATTTTATGGCAAAATGTTTTTCTAATTCCCCTGTTGTCATGCCTACAACTACTGCTAAAACTAATAAAGCCAAAATATTCGTAATGAGTGTACTTCCAACTGTTATATTGACTGCTTTATTTTTTGTAATGCCTAACTTGCTAACAATAGGGTAGGTGATTAATGTATGTGACGAGAACATGCTCGCCATCAATACAGATGTCATGAACGATAAGTTTAGAAAATAGTAGCCGGTGAGGGTGCCAAGTATCATAGGAATTAAAAATCCATATAAACCCAGCGCTGTACTCTTCCAGACATTCTTCTTAAAATCGGCCATGTCTATTTCAAGTCCTGCCAGGAACATAATGTATAACAGTCCTGCAGTACCTGAAAGTATAATACTGCTGTCACGTGTCATCACATTAAAACCATAAGGGCCAATAATTGCACCTGCTATAATTAATCCTAATAAATGAGGAATCTTTACTTTGTCTAGTAAAATGGGAGCAAAAAGAATTATAAGTAAAATAACCAGAAATTTTAAGACCGGATTTTCTAGTGGTAAGCTTACATCAATAGTATTAAACATTAACATAATTCCCAATTATTTGCCTGCCAAAGATAATCATTGGTAGGGAATATTCTCTCTTTGTAAGAATTAGAAGATTCAGAAGGCAGTTAGAAAAATGAACAGCCCGTAAATTGTTGCACTAAAATGAAAGGATGACTTAATCTCTATCTATTTGATGAATAGAATGTACAGGTGGTTACTGCTATGATAGTATTGGGATTTTATCCTCTGTTCTCAAATGTAATATTTTGTTTATTCAGTAAAATTCCTTTCACAATCAAGAGTAACAGCAACAGAGAACTAGTAAATAGTGCCACGCGTGCAATGTATTCACCATGACGTACATAGAATGTAAGTTCGGTATTGAGATTTATTTTTCCCGATATTACCGCAGGAGTCCACCATTCTGTTTTCGCTGAAATTTCACCACGTTGATTGATAAAACCTGATATTCCTGTATTGGCAACTCGTGCAATACTACGACGTGTTTCTATTGCTCTTAGCCGTGAAAATGAAAAATGTTGTCTGTACCCTGGAGTATTGCGCCACCAGCCATCATTGGTGATTACTACAATTATTTCTGCTCCTTCTCTGATAAATTTAGCTAGATATTCTCCAAAAACAGATTCATAACATATTACCGGTGCTGCCTGTATGCTGTCTTTCAAATTAAAGTTTACAGGATTCTCCTGAATGCCCAAACTTCCTGTAGTACCCCCTAAATCAAAAACAACATCATTTAAAAATCCTAAATACTTGCGAAAAGGCATTTTTTCTACCCCCGGAACTAATATCGACTTGTGGTAAATTTGTGTGGAACCATCCTGCCTAATAGTTATAGCAGAATTATATACATCAAAAAAAGTTCCGTTTGATTCACGTGCAGATGTTGATGCACTTTCTTTAGAGGGATAAATTGTATGGGTTGATGCTCCAAAAATAAGATCTGCTTTGGGATGGTTAAGAATCCAATCATGTAGTTTGCGGTAGATATTATTGTATTCCAGTTGTGCTATGTTCCAATCGGGCCATCGCTCAAATAAAGTTTCCGGCCCTATTATCAGCTGTGTGTTCTTAGTTGTTTGTGATTCAGCAAGCTGTATAAATATATTAAGCTTTTCTTCTTCCGCAGTACTATCATATTGTTCTGAATATGGATCAATATTCGGTTGTACCAGCACAATATCCACCGGATTTTCTTTTTCTAAATAATTTGAATAAATCTTATAGGAGAAGTATATTGGTACGCATATGGTCAGAAGAACATAAGAACCTTGTTTTATAATTTTTTTAGAGGTGGAAGTAAGCCTAAGGTCTTGAATAAAATTATACGATACAATATTAACCATCAATATCCAAAGGGTTCCACCTAACGTTCCTGTATATTCATACCACTGAACCATTTTTATGTTATTAGCGAAACCATTACCTAAATTAAGCCAGGGCCATTCTACATCCCATATAAAATGAAGGTATTCGAATGATATCCAAAAAACGATAAGTGCAATATAAGCAAGTTCTTTTCTATAGATTCGCCGTGCAATATGACCCAGCCAAAGGACAAGCGACATTACAAATGAATTGGCTGTTATTGCCAATAAAGCTCCTGCAACAGTTGCGTGTGCTATCCACCAGGTGGTAATACTATTCCAAAGAAATACTGATATAAATGCATGTCCCCAATAGGAAACACTTTTATAGTTCTCTTTATTTTCAACAAAAAAGGAATCAACTAATAGGAGCGGAACTAATGCAATGAAAAGAATCCATCCGGGTAAATCCAGCCAGGCCAGACTTAAAAGTATGCCTGTGGATACAGACAATACTAAACGAGTGGCTCTGCTCATGATGCTAAAGAATTATTTATCAAAATATTTTCTTTATTTTTTTTATTCCGGCTCATTATAAAATCGACCTGTCCCAGAACCAGTCCACCCCACCACGCTATATTAAGTGTAACAGGTTTGCCCAATTTATTTTTTACAACAACAGGTTCTTCTATGTAGAAATGAGTATGACCACTCATAAATAAATCGGTGTAAGAGGTTTCAGCTGCAATGTCGTAATCACTAATCCTGCCATCCCTGTAATTATGCCCTAAATGAGAAAGACATAACACCAGATCACATTTTTCATCCTGCTTTAGAAAACTTTCCATTTCTTTGGCGGTTGAGAAAGGATCATTATATATTGTATTTCCATAATGAGTTGTTGCAACCAACCCTTCTAATTTAACCCCCAAGCCATATACACCGATTTTGATGCCTCCTTTTTTGAATATCTTGTATCTTGGAATTTTCCCCGCCAAAATGGTTTCTGAGAAATCATAATTTGAATTAATAAGTGGGAAATCTGCAAACGGCAAAGCATCATGCAGGCCGGATAGCTGGTTATCAAATTCATGGTTTCCTATAGTAGAGGCTTCATATCCCACAGCACTCATCATTTTGTAAATAAGTTCTCCTCCAAAATAGTTGAAGTAAGGAGTACCCTGAAATGCATCACCGGCATCTAAAACCAATGTGTTTTGGTTGGTGCTTTTGATATGCTTAATCATCCCCGAAATTCTGGCCAGCCCTCCCTTCCCATTATATTCAGGGCTTGATCCTGAAAAAGGCTCAATGTGTGAATGCAAATCATTGGTATGAAGTATCGTTATTGTTACTAAATCATCTGCAGCATATGCACTGATCCCATTTGTTGCTAATACTCCTGTAGTGCCTACTCCTATATTTCTGATGAATTTCCTTCTGTCCATATTTATCTATATCTTTTTCTTTACAGCAGTCGGGTAGTAAAAATTAATTCGAACGATTATGTTCCTTGAACCGGATCCGCCCATCCAATACTCCCTGAATCTTTTTCTCTGAACCGTATTCTCTGTCAAGGTAGGAAATAATGGCATCTCTGATCAAAATATTGGAATTTATGAATGACTTGTGTTGTAATAACATTGTTAAGCCATCTCCTCCTGTAGCTATATAATCATTGGTTACTAGCCAGTAATCCTTTTCAGGTACTAAGTCTTCGTTACCAATTTTTATGTCTATAGCCTGATTGTTTGAAATCACAAATCGTGTGCCCCCCAGACTTTCACCTCCATTGGATGCAATCCGATTCAGGAATTCCTGAATTTGTTCTCCAGATAATTGTAAAAAAACCATTTCATTTTCGAAGGGCATTAATTCAAAAATCTTTCCCACAGTTATTTCTCCTTTAGGAATAAAGGTTCGTATTCCTCCATAGTTAAAAAAGGAGATATCAGGCTCAATTTTTTTTCCATTTTCTTTTAAATAGCGCTTTCCTTCCTCTAATAATAAATCTCCTAAAAAATTGGTTAGTTTACTTTCCGGCCTTCCTTTAACCATCTCCTCATTGGAGGTTGCAATAATGCGGGATATGTTTTTTTCGAGTTTTATTTTGTATGGTGCAATTAATTGAACAAGCTGACTGTCGATTATCATTGTGGTATCTGTAACCAAATGATTTTTACCCTCTGTTGAAGTATGATAATGTTGACCAGAACATGCATAAAAGAAAATTAAGCAAGTTATCAACAATGTATGGCTGAAAGATCTTCGCATATTTATAAGACATTTTATAAACTTACAATTATTTTAGCGTTTAGTTTGATAATTATCAGCAAAAAAAGACAAAAAAAGGATATGTTTGAGTCAAAAGGATGTTTAAAACTTCAAACCACAATACTTTTAACATTTCTATTTACCTGTCTGGTTTTTAATTTTAAGGCTCAGGCACAAAGCGTTGAGGTGGTGGCCCAAAAAGGTGAAGGAATTTATCGGCTGCTTTCAAGGCACGGTATGCCTGCAAATCAATACATGAATTCTTTTATTGAATTGAATAAAGACCTACTGGGAAGAAACAACACTTTATATGCAGGGAGAAAATATAAGCTTCCGGATAAAGTTAACGCTAAGGTAGTTTCTTCCGGAAAGCAAACCCTGACATTTGAAATTTTTGGTAATGATCATGCTGAAGTTCAAATTGTTGATAATAAGCTTAAAGGAACAGTTTATTATCTGGTAGCAGGGCATGGAGGTCCCGATCCTGGGGCAGTGGGATATTATAATAAAAAACAATTGTGCGAAGATGAATATGCTTATGATGTAACTCTTCGTCTTGCAAGGAACTTGATACAGCATGGTGCTACGGTATATATGATTATTCGTGATCCGAACGATGGAATCAGAAATGACAGCTATCTTAAACCTGATAAAGATGAAGTATGTTATCCCAATGAAAAAATTCCGATAAATCAATTGCGCAGACTCCAACAGCGAACTGAAGCTGTTAATGCACTTTATCCGAAATACAGGGGAAGGTATCAGCGAATGGTTGCCATTCATGTTGATTCAAGAAGTCGGGGCCAAAATATTGATGTATTCTTTTACCATGATAAGAGTAGCGCATCCGGTAGAAAAGCTGCACTTATTCTTCAAAGAAAATTTCAACAAAAATATGACCATCATCAACCTGGCAGAGGGTATAAAGGTACTGTGTCCGACAGGAATCTGTATGTTGTACGGAATAGCTTTCCTGTAGCTGTATATATTGAGCTTGGAAATATCAATCATACCCGCGATCAGCAGCGTTTTATTATTCCAAGTAACAGGCAGGCACTCGCCAACTGGTTGTATGAAGGACTTCTGGAAGACTATTTGTCAAGTAAATAAATGATATGGAGGTTTATGGATGATTTGTTTCTCAAATGAATTCTGGTTCTGACATTCCTGTTGCGTATCATTCTCCATTCTAATGTAATGGCATCGGTGAATTCAAGAATCTTCGGAAGACACTGATAAAATAATAGTAATCTTTTGTTAGCTACTTTTATTTGTAAGGTTCTAATTTATAATCAATCTTGATTAAATATATTTTGTTATTTTATTTGCTCCTGCTATATTTGAGTGACAATACGTTCTGTATTGTTTGTGTGTTTGGGGGTTAACATAAATGAAGGGTGGCTGTTGAGCTGCCCTTTTCCTTTTTTAGTCAAGCTATATATTTTTCATTTAGAGATGCTCCAACAACCTGCGGGCTGAGAAAGAATTATTATTAACAAACTTTGCAAATAGAATAAATTGCTGATTTTAAAAAGTTAAGAATGTTTATGAGGCTTAACCGACGATTCCCTTATTATTAATTCTGTGGGCATTACCATTGTCTTAACAGGATGAGGTACATCTTTTATTTTTATTTCCTCAATTAAAAATTGTGCTGCTTTTTGTCCCATTTCAAACCCCGGTTGTTTAATGGTGCTGATCGATGGTGTAACTACCTCTGAAAAGGGTTCATTACTAAATCCTACAACTAAAACATCTTGCGGTACGATGATACCATGTTTGCGAAGGTTTATAATCGAACTTAATGCAGTATGATCATTGGCACAAAAAATTGCATCAGGAACTTTCTCCGTTTTAAGCAATTTTTTTATTGCTTTTGCTCCATCATCCATTGTTAGGCTATTATGTATATGCATTGATTTGCTAATAGGTAGCTTGGCATCCTTTAATGCCGCCTTATAACCTGCAAGCCTGTCCTGGTAAATTTTCAGGTTAAGGGGCCCGCCAATATGAGCAATACGCTTTGCTCCTTGGTTAATCATATGTTCTGTTGCCATATAACCTCCTCTGAAATCATCTACAACTATTTTATTGGCTGACATTTCTTCAACGATACGGTCAAAAAACACCAGTGGAACATTTCTCTGTGAAAATAATTTAAAATGATCGGCATTGTTTGTTTCCATACCTATCGATATGATAACCCCGTCTACCCGGTTCGAAAAAAATGTATGTGCAATTTTTGTTTCCTTCTCCAGGTTATCATTCGATTGAGAAATGGTTACTGTGAACCCGTTTTTGTATGCAATATCTTCAATCCCACTAATTACTGATGAAAAAAAGTGTCGGTTTATAAGGGGGAGTAATACACCAATTGTGTTGGTGCGTCTCGATCTGAAATTAGCCGCCATAATATTTGGACGGTATCCCATCTCTGCGGCAGTTGATTCAATAAGCTCACGTGTTTTGTCACTGACTATCGGATTGTGATTTAATGCTCTTGAAACTGTCGACGCTGCAATGTTTAGTTTTTTGGCAATGTCGTAAATAGTTACTTCCCCGTTTTTGTCCATGTTTTTAAGCGTAAAGTTAAAAAAAAAATCATTCAATGTGCAATCGATTGTAATTACATTTTTAAAAGTTATCTTTGTGAAAAACTAATACAATTTTTTGTACTATGAGAAACACAATTTTCTTTCTGATTTTGATTCTGGCAACATCCTGTGCAGTAACTCAGGATGAAAAAGCTGATTTTACTCAACTTACAGATGAGTTAGGTGCACAGCTTAAAACTCTGGTAAATGTAATACCGGACGATATGGTTCCACGTTCTTATCCGAATAAGGATGGTGAATATTGGATGGTAACTTACCGCGATTGGACCTGTGGCTTCCCGGCAGGCTCATTCTGGTACATGTATGAGTTTACCGACGACGATTACTGGAAGCAGGTAGCAATTGAAAACACTGAAAAATTAGACGGTGTGCAATTCAGAACCAATACCCACGACCTTGGTTTCATGGTGTTCTGCAGTTATGGAAATGGTTACCGACTTACCAATGATGAAGCTTATAAAGATGTTATCCTTCAAGCTTCCGAGTCTTTAATTACACGTTTCAACCCTACTATTGGAGCTATTCGTTCATGGGACCATAACAGCGATAAATGGGATTATCCGGTAATTGTTGATAATATGATGAACCTTGAGATGTTATTCTGGGCATCAAAAGTTACCGGCGATTCTAAATATAGAGATATTGCTATTTCTCATGCTGATGTTACCCTTGAAAATCATTTCCGCGATGACTGGAGCTCTTATCACGTAGTGAGCTATGATACCCTCACGGGAGAACCCGCTAAGAAAAATACACACCAGGGCTTGAACGATGATTCATCTTGGGCAAGAGGTCAGGCTTGGGGCCTGTATGGCTATACAATGTGTTTCCGCGAAACCGGTGAAGAGCGTTATTTGGATGCTGCTGAAAATATTGGTAACTTTATGATTCAAAATTTACCGGAAGATTATGTGTTCTATTGGGATTTTGACGATCCAAATATTCCTGATGTTCCACGCGATGCATCTGCAGCCGCTATAACTGCTTCCGCATTATATGAACTTAGTACCTTGTCTCAGCAAGGAGATAAATATCTGCAGGTAGCCGATAAAATTATTGAGAACCTTAATTCTGAAGCATACAGAGCTACCGACGGTTCGAATGGCGGCTTTTTAATTAAACATGCTACCGGACATTTACCTGCATCAAGTGAGGTGGATGTGGCAATTAATTATGCCGATTATTATTATCTCGAAGCATTAAAAAGACAACAAGAATTAAAATAATAATATTTTATGGCAACAATTTATGAGGAAAGGTTTGCGTATCACCCCGACGATTTTAAGTCGTATGATACCGAACGTATTCGAAAAGAATTTTTAGTTGAGAAAGTTATGGAACCCGGAAATGTAAGATTGGTGTATTCTGCCATCGAACGTTTTATCGTAGGGGGAGCAATGCCGGTCGATAAACCTTTATTGCTCGAAAGTATTGATCCTTTAAAGGCTGAATATTTCTGTTACAGACGTGAAGTGGGTGTGATCAATATTGCAGGCCCCGGAACTATCGTTGTGGATGGGACTCAGTATAAGATGAATTCTAAGGATGCCTTGTATATTGGTAAAGGCAGTAAGGAAGTTGAATTCCGTTCCGATGATCCTGCAAATCCTGCAAAATATTATATCAACTCAGCACCTGCCCATAAAGAGCTTCCGGTGAAACATATCACTATGGCCAATGCTAATGTATTGCATATGGGATCGCTCGAAACTTCAAACGAACGTAATATCAATCAATTATTGATTAATACTGTGGTTGAAACATGTCAGCTTCAAATGGGTATGACAGAATTGAAACCTGGTAGTATTTGGAATACGATGCCTCCACATCAGCATAACCGCCGAAATGAAGTTTATTTCTACTTCAATGTGCCCGAAGACCAGGCTGTATGTCATTTTATGGGCCAGCCCCAGCAAACACGTCATATCTGGATGCACAATGAGCAGGCTGTAATTTCTCCTAACTGGTCAATTCATGCTGCTGCAGGCACCAGTAATTATATTTTTATATGGGGTATGGCTGGCGAAAACCTGGATTATACCGACATGGATCATATTAAAGTAACTGAATTGAGATAATCATGGTGAAAGAATTATTTGATTTATCCGGAAAAGTGGCTCTGGTTACCGGAGGTACTCATGGAATCGGAATGGCCATAGGAAGAGTGCTTGGAAAAGCAGGAGCTAAAATTTGTGTGAACGATATCTCTGAAGAAAAACTGGAAAGCTGCAAAGCCGAATATGCCAAAGACGGCATCGATGTTTATACCCTTGCTTTTGATGTAACCAGTGAAGCGGATGTGGACAGGGGTATATCGCAGATTGAAAAGGAAGTTGGTGTAATTGATATTCTGGTCAACAATGCCGGTATCATCAAACGTATTCCTATTCTTGATATGCCTGTAAGCGAATACAAACAAGTGATTGATGTTGATCTCGTCGCTCCGTTTATAGTTTCTAAACGTGTAGCCCCGGGTATGATTAAGAAACGGCAAGGAAAAATTATCAATATGTGCTCTATGATGAGCGTATATGGTAGAAGTTCTGTGTCTGCCTACGCTTCTGCAAAGGGTGGCCTTAAATTATTAACGGCCAACATGACTTGCGAATGGGCAAAATACAACGTTCAGGTGAATGGTATAGGCCCCGGCTATATTGCTACGGCTCAAACTGCTCCGATCCGCGAAGGAAATCATCCGTTCAATGACCTGGTGATGACTCGTACTCCTGCCGGCAGGTGGGGCGAACCCGAAGATGTCGGCCATGCAGCATTGTTCCTGGCATCTAAAGCCAGTGATTTTGTAAATGGTCACGTGCTCTACGTTGATGGTGGTATTCTTGCTAACTTTGGTTATGTTAAAGGTGAAAATGATTTACCGGAATAAAATGAATTTACAAACAACCTTAATTATTCTGTTAACCGGCCTTCTGTTTTCTTGTGGTAATAATGATCCGGTTCTTTCATTTAAGAATCCGCAGGAGGTAGAACGGCCCGACGAAGTGATTGTTCTTGCAAAGAATGAACTGACTCAAAAAATCGGTTCGGTAGATGGTAAGTTTCCTCTGTTCAAATCAGGAAACGAACAGGTACCTTTTCAACTCGATGATCTCGATCAGGATGGGAACTGGGACGAAGTCGCTTTACTGCTTAACTTCGCACCCGGCCAGACGCACGAAGTATCGGTCGAATGGGTGGATGGCAGTAATTATCCACCTCAGTTTGAAAAACGCACCAACCTGCGTCTGGGTATTACTCAGGAAGATGGTTCTTTTGTGGAGGTCGATTCTTATCGTGCCCT
>DASRQG010000002.1:0-7273 GCA_035645995.1 Mariniphaga sp.
AATCATCAGACCATTGTGAATCCAGTCCAAAACCACCTTTCGCAGCAGGAGATATATACTTAACATCATTTAAATGTGATTCAGCAATCAGATAACATTTCCTCCCGGTTTCATTGCTTAATTCCTCTATTTTATCTGACAGCTCCCTTAAAAAATGTCGTACGCCAAAATCATAGATAGCATGAACAGCATCTAAACGTAGGCCATCAATATGAAAGTTACGACACCACATAAGAGCATTTTGAATGAAATAATTTCTTACACCGTCAGAAAATTCACTATCAAAATTGATTGCCTGTCCCCATGGTGTAGGATAGTGATCTGTAAAAAAATGGCTAAATTGTCCGGAGTAATTACCTTCAGGCCCAAAATGATTGTAAACAACATCCAGGATAACGGCAATTCCATTGTTGTGACAATCATTCACGAGAGCCATTAATTCTTTGGCACCACCATAACTGTTTTGAACTGCAAATGGATAAACTCCATCATATCCCCAATTCCGGTATCCACTAAATTGTGCGACCGGCAATAATTCTATTGCATTAATGCCAAGTTCTTTTAAATATTTAATTTTAGTCCTAATCCCTTTAAAAGTACCTTCATCAGAAAAAGTGCCGGTGTGCAGTTCATAAATAATCAATTCATCGGGTGCAATATTATCCCAGCCTGAATCTGTCCATTCAAAATCATCTAAATCAATTACCTCCGATGCATCATGAACCCCCTCAGGTTGTGATAGAGAGGCAGGATCAGGATAACTTTCCTTCCCATCTATTTGGTACTTATAACGTGAACCAGGTGATAAATTTTCTACCTGAACGCTCCAAAAACCATAATCCTCTTTAGACATTTCATAAGGTTGTGGATGACCATCAATTATAAGATGCAAGATTTCAGGTTTAGAGGCCCATGTATTAAATTGGCAGGTAGATTTATTAATGAATTTGGGGAAGATGGTTCTGTATTTCATAAGAAAATAATTTTATATAAAGGCCTTATGTAACTCTCAGGATGAATTTTCATTACCTTTTATAATCATTACATCCTGTTCATTTCATATAATTATTTGTTTTAAAAGTATGTCTCTTTCCAGTTGATCATTTTCAGATCTTCGGTGGGTTATAACACATTTACAGATTGTAGTTTAAACAGAATATCATTCTCAATTGTTCAAGAATTACTTCTTATAGATATATATAGGAAGTGTGATTTTAATTAGGTTAATAATCCTCATTCATTTAATAACACATGAACAAAAAAATTAAGAACTATGATGGCTTGATTCTTCCGGGCAAACCCTATCCTTTAGGAGCTACTTATGATGGTAATGGTGTAAACTTTGCGCTCTTCAGTGAGAATGCCACCGGTGTCAGATTATGTTTTTTTGATCATCCGGAGGATACACATGAATCATCTCATCTCGATTTTCATGAAGTAACAGATTATGTATGGCATGCATATCTGCCGGATATAAAACCCGGTCAACTATATGGATATAGAGTATTCGGAAAATATCAGCCCAAAAAAGGATTTCGTTTTAATTCTCAGAAGCTGCTTCTGGATCCATATGCTTTCGCAATAAATGGCAAGACCAATATTCATGAAAGTATGTTTGATTATGATTTTGTTGGTAATGATAATCCCGATAAGTTTAAAAAAAATGGAAAAGACAGTGCACCTTTTATAAACAAATCGGTTGTTATTGATAAATCTTTTGATTGGGAAGGTGTAAAAAAACCTGATATTCCAATGCACAATTCCATCATTTATGAATTGCATGTAAAAGGTTTCACAGCACGGCACCCCGGCATTCCTGAAAACGAAAGAGGAACTTATAAAGGGTTGGCAAATCAGGTTATAATTGACTACTTCAAAGAGTTGGGAGTTACGTCCGTTGAGTTAATGCCTGTACATCATTTTACGCATAATAAATTTTTACTTGATAAAGGTTTAACAAATTATTGGGGATATAATTCAATAGGTTTTTTTGCACCACATGCTGAATATAGTGCATCAGGTCAGAGTGGTGAACAGGTGAATGAATTCAAAGAAATGGTTAAAGCTTATCATAGGGCTGGCATAGAGGTCATACTCGATGTTGTTTACAACCATACTGCTGAAGGAAATCATCTTGGTCCAACAATTGCTTTCCGTGGTATTGACAATCATCATTATTATCGGCTTGAATCTGATTTACCAATGTATTATACCGATTATACAGGAACCGGCAACACTTTAAACATGCTCAGCAGCAGAACCTTGCAGGTGGTAATGGATAGCCTGCGTTACTGGGCAACAGAAATGCAGGTTGACGGTTTTAGGTTCGATCTTGCATCAGCCCTTGCAAGAGGGTTATTTGATGTTGGCAGATTATCCACTTTTCTCGACACCATTCATCAGGATCCCATCATTTCTCAGCTGAAGCTTATTGCAGAACCCTGGGATTTGGGTGAGGGTGGCTATCAGGTAGGAAATTTCCCTGTATTATGGGCAGAATGGAATGGAAAATATCGTGATTCCGTACGTAAATTCTGGCGCAGTGATGAAAGCCAGGTGAGTGAACTGGCATACAGGCTCAGTGGGAGTAGTGACCTGTATCAGGATAATGGAAAACTTCCTTCTTCAAGCATCAATTTCGTAACTGCACATGACGGCTTTACGCTTCATGATCTTGTAAGCTATAATGAAAAGCACAATGAGGCTAATATGGAAGACAATAATGATGGAGAGAGCCATAATCTAAGCTGGAACAGTGGTGTTGAAGGCCCTACTGAAGACCCCGATATTATACGACTTAGAGAAAAAAGAAAAAGAAACTTTCTGGGAACTCTGCTCTTAAGCCAAGGAGTACCTATGATTAGTCATGGAGACGAATACGGCCGTACGCAGAATGGCAATAATAATGTTTATTGCCAGGACAATGAACTGGCATGGATGGATTGGGATTGGAACGAACAGCATAAAAACCTGTTTGAGTTTACAAAGAAGATAATCTCAATTCGAAAAGAATTCTCCATTCTTCATCTCAGACGCTACTTCAAGAACAGACGAATCAGAGGTGAAGGTATTTTTGATATCAGATGGATCAATTCTGATGGCCTCGATATGAGCGAACAGGAATGGAATGAAAGCTACATTCGTATTATGGGCATGCTCCTGAATGGGGAGTTTATAAATAAAAAAGATTTCGAAAATGGCCGGCAGGAAGAAATTTTGCTGATACTGGTTAACAGTTTTTGGGAACCTCAATTATTTACTTTACCATTTGAAGGACTTGGTTCCGATTGGGAAGTATTAATTGATACAGTTAATGATGTTGAACCGGAAGAAAAGCCTATAGTCCATGGTGTTTATGAAGTAAAAGACCGGTCGATGGCCTTACTTCGGAATATAAAGTAAAATTTTTGCAAATGTTTCAACCATAAGTTTCTAAGATAGATAAAATCACAGGAATATGCTTTAATATCTTTCCGAACATTCGGGAACCATTAGGTAATCCAATTGATAAATGATTCAACTGGTCGGTAATTAATCTTGTAAAACATAATTCACTATAGAATTTTCCTGCATTCAACTTCGAATCATCTTCGTTACAAATTCGTAAAAAAACAATCTTGGATCGAACTTGTATCGAAGAAACATCGAAGAAAGTACGAAGAAAAGTAGCAAATGGCCTGGCTGAAGTTTCATCGGATAGAAGCCAGCCTATTAAACATTACCTTAATAAATAACCCGGTAAGGCACAATAGTTATAATGACATCTTTTTTATCAGGTTATAACTGTTATCTTTGTCAAGAATTATATTTTATACCAATGGACGATAATAAATTCAAAATTTTACTTGTTGATGATGAGGTTGATATACTGGAATTCATAAGTTACAATCTTGAAAAAGAAGGTTACATTGTTTATACGGGACAAAATGGGTTAGAAGCAATTGAGCTTGCTGCTAAACACCAGCCTCATCTAATAATACTTGATGTGATGATGCCAGAAATGGATGGTATAGCTGCTTGTGAAGAAATTCGCAAAAATCCGGCATTATCCAATACAGTCATCGCATTTTTAACTGCAAGGGGTGAGGATTATTCACAAATAGCAGGATTTGAAGCTGGTGCTGATGATTATATTGCCAAACCAATTCGTCCAAAGGTACTCCTTAGCCGGGTGAGGGCATTACTTAAAAGAACAGGCGAAACGACAGCCCCTGTCCAATATTCTGATACTACAGGTACAATATCAATCGGAAATCTGGTTATTGATAAAGAACGTTACCTGATACGCATCAACGACAATGAAATGATTCTTCCAAGAAAAGAATTTGAATTGCTTTCGTTACTGGTTTCAAAGATTGGCAAAGTTTTTACACGGGAGGAGATTTATTCAACTGTGTGGGGAGAAAATGTAGTTGTTGGTGATAGAACTATTGATGTGCATATTCGTAAGCTGAGAGAGAAAATTGGCAATCATCATATTAAAACCTTAAAAGGCATCGGGTATAAGTTTGTAGAATAACTTATCATATAAAATATATTACAAGATAAAATATAGTAAATCCAAGGGCATATCCTGCTTCCAGATGCCATAGTTTATTCCTGCTTAGAAGTAACAAAGAAGTTGCTGTGATACCTGAGGCAAGTATGACTGCTATAATTGACCAGATTGGATAAGTTCCGGTTCTAAAGGAAAGTGCCAGCAAGATTCCTGTTAAACTGCCCAATGCGGCCATGTGTGAAGAAATTTTCCACCAAAATGATAAAAACAGTAATCCAAGCAACACCATTACTGCCGCAATCATTAAAACCTTTAACAGTGGAATTGCATTCAAACGTGCAAGCAGCATGTATCCAAGATAATAAGAGACTGATGAAATAAGAAGGGTCAAAGCACGCTGACCCCCTTTTTCAATTGATAATCTGAATTTAGGGTTCAATGAGAGAATTGACATCATCATTAACGGTAAGATAGCAGTTGAAAAGAACACTACAATTAAAATCAGTCTTTTCGCTTCCCAATTTATGTAGGAAAAATAAAATCCGGAATTTAGCAACAACAAAAACCCCAAAGTTGGCAAAATTACCGGATGTAATATAACCGTAACTATATTAGCCAATTTTGACGCCATGCTAAAGTTCTTTACGCAAACGAGCTACAGGTATATCTAGCTGTTCGCGGTATTTAGCAACGGTACGCCGGGCAATATTATAGGATTTTTCCTTAAGGATTTTAGTCAGTTTTTCATCGGTCAGTGGTTTCCGCTTATCTTCATTTTCAATACATTCCTTCAGAATCATTTTAATTTCCCGCGTAGAAACTTCCTCTCCACTTTCAGTTTGTAATCCTTCAGAAAAGAAGTATTTAAGAGGAAATATACCGAAATGAGTTTGTATGTATTTACTATTTGATACTCGCGAAATGGTTGAAATATCCAATCCTGTTCTTTCCGCAATATCTTTTAGAATCATAGGCTTCAGTTTTCCCTCATCTCCATCCTTAAAATACTCCTTTTGGAAATTAATTATTTCGGCCATTGTAATCAGCAAAGTATGATTTCGTTGTCGGATTGCATCAATAAACCATTTTGCTGAATCAACCTTTTGCTTCACGAAAGTTAGTGCATCCTTCTGATTTTTGTTTTTTTGCCTTGATTGCTGTGCAAGCGCATGCATCATATCCAGATAAGTATCATTTATCTTTAACTCCGGCATGTTCTGCTGATTTAATGAAAGATTCAATTCCCCATCAAGGTTATCAAGAATGAAATCAGGAATAATATGCTGATTTGACCTGTTCATAGGATTGCTGTAAGAGCCTCCCGGTTTAGGATTCAACTTTAACACCAGGTCAATACCTTCCTTCAACTGTTCATCTGTTAACTCCAGCCTTTTCTTTATCTTTTCGTAATGTTTACGTGTAAATTCTTCAAAGAAATCATTAACAATAGTCCTTGCCAATTCAAATTGTTCACCCTGTTTACGATCAAGCTGAAGAAGCAGGCATTCTCTTAGATCACGTGCTCCTACCCCTGCAGGATCAAAATGCTGAATAACTTGAAGTATGTCTGCAAGCTTTTCTTCAGAAACTTCCATATTCAGGTTGAATGCCAAATCATCGCTGATTGAAAGCAGATCTCGTCTGAGATAGCCATCGTCATCAATATTGCCAATAATATATTCAGCAAGTTGCCTGTCGGTATCGCTAAGAGAAGTCATTCCTAACTGGTCATACAGGCTTTCGTGAAATGTTATTCCTGCAGAAAATGGAATATCGACATACTTATCGTCTTTTGAATAATTATTAGTAGAAGTTTTATATGAGGGCACCTCATCTTCCTCATTCAAATAATCATCAAAAGAAAATTCATCGTTATCAACATCACTTTCCTGTTCCCCATCACTGCTCTCTGCTTGTTCCGGAAATTCAGATTCTTCTGAATCGACTTCCAGAACAGGGTTCTCTTCAAGTTCCTTCTTGATTCTTTGTTCGAGCTGCATAGTAGGGATTTCCAAAAGCTTTATTACCTGTATTTGCTGGGGTGAAAGCTTTTGAAGCAATTTCTGTTGTAATGATAGTCTTTGCTCCATAATCCCTTAATCTTAATAAGTAAAAATACTACTTTTTTCAAAGTGGCAGCTATCTGCCGATCAGAATTCTGCATTTTTGGGAGTCCTGGGGAATGCAATAACATCCCTGATATTTCCCATTCCGGTAACAAATTGTACAAAACGTTCGAATCCTAATCCAAATCCGCTATGAACTGCGCTTCCAAACCTGCGGGTATCGAGATACCACCACATTTCTTCAGTTGAAATTCCCATCTCTTCCATGCGGGACATCAACTTTTCAAGGTTCTCTTCCCTTTGAGAACCGCCTATTATTTCTCCTATCTGAGGAAATAACACATCCATAGCCCTAACGGTTCGACTATCCTCATTTTGTTTCATATAAAATGCCTTAATGGCTTTAGGATAATCAGTCAGAATAACCGGACATTTAAAATGTTTTTCAACGAGATATCTTTCATGTTCGCTCTGTAGGTCGATCCCCCACTCTACCGGAAACTGGAACTGTTTCTTTTTGAATGGCTTTGAATTACGAAGAATATCGATTGCTTCGGTATAGGTCAGCCTGATAAATTCACTGTTCTTAACAAAATTAAGCTTCTCAATAAGATTCATTGATCGCTGATCCTGCGGCTTGTTCTTTTCCTCCTGTTCAAGCCTGGAGGCTAAAAACTGAAGATCGTCATTACAATTTTTTAAAGCATAG
>DASRQG010000003.1:0-7964 GCA_035645995.1 Mariniphaga sp.
ATTCAGTGAAAAATGATTTTCCTTCACTTAGGATAAATAAAAAAGGGTTACAATAAATGCAACCCTTTTTTCATGTTGATTTTATGCTAATATTTAAATGCTATTAATAGCGTTTAAATCCTCGAATGCTTTCTGAAGACGAGCAATCATTGCTTCTTCAGCTTTACGCAACCAAACCCGTGGGTCATAAAATTTCTTGTTGGGTTTATCATCGCCTTCAGGGTTACCAATTTGTCCTTGAAGATAATCATGTTTTTCAGCTTCAAATTTACGTACGCCGTCCCAATATGCCCATTGGGTGTCGGTATCGATGTTCATTTTAACAGCACCATAGCTGATAGCTTCACGAATTTCTTCAACTGAAGAACCAGACCCACCATGAAATACAAAATTTACAGGCATTTCATCAGCCAGACCTAATTTTTTGCGAATATACTCTTGTGAGTTTTTGAGGATAATCGGTTGAAGTTTTACGTTACCCGGTTTGTAAACACCATGAACATTACCAAATGAAGCGGCTATAGTAAAATTAGGGCTTATTTTGCTTAATTCTTCGTATGCATAGCAAACTTCTTCAGGCTGAGTATATAATTTTGAGCTGTCTACATCTGTGTTGTCAACACCATCTTCTTCGCCACCGGTTATACCAAGTTCAATTTCCAAAGTCATGTCGATCTTACTCATGCGTGCAAGATACTCTTTGCAAATTTTAATATTTTCCTCGAGTGGTTCTTCCGATAGGTCAAGCATATGGGAGCTGAATAATGGTTTTCCTGTTTCAGCATAAAACTTTTCACCTGCATCAAGCAGACCGTCAATCCATGGCAATAATTTCTTTGCGGCATGGTCGGTATGAAGTACAACACGAACACCATAAGCTTCAGCCAGAGTATGAATATGCTTAGCTCCGGCAATTGCTCCAAGAATGGCAGCCTGATGGCCTTCCATTTTAAGGCCTTTGCCTGCATTAAAAGCGGCTCCACCATTTGAGAATTGAATCATGACAGGTGCATTGGCTGCTTTTGCAGCTTCCATAACTGCATTGACAGACGATGAACCTACAACATTTACTGCCGGAAGGGCAAATTTGTTCTGCTGAGCAACCTTAAATATGAACTGTAAATCGGCACCCGTAACGACACCTGGTTTGACAACATCAGCTATTCTTTCCATAATTAATTGTTATATATTTATTTAACTCTTTTACTTGATTACGACAAATTTACAACTTTGACGAAGAGTGGGTCATTCATAGGTGTTAATGAAGATTAATTTCTTCATTTTTTAATATTAAACTTAGAATAGGTTGTACAAAATTAATAAATTATGAACATGCGTTAACAAGTGGAAGAACAATAATTTTTTTGGATTGTTTTATGATTGAACAGACACCAAAATTAAGCATTTTCTGATGGGAATTAATTTGAGATCTTTTTTTTTATTTCTTGTTTTGTTTCTTGGCTTCAAATCACTTCTTGCTACTAATTATTATATTAGTTCAGAAGGAGACGACGATAATTCAGGAACGAGTATAGAAAACGCATGGAGGTCATTAGAACGTTTAAATAAGCTGGTTCCTAAACCTGGTGACAGCATATTATTTCGACGAGGAGATTCCTGGGAAGGTTCCATCACTGTTAATATGTGGGGGTTTGAAGATAAACCTCTTTATTTTGGAGTTTATGGTAAAGGCCCCAAGCCGAAGATATATGGTTCGGAAGAAATAACAGGCTGGGAAAAGCATGACGGGAATATATTAAAGGCAAAATTTAATAAAACAATAAACCAGCTCTTTGTCGATGGTGAGAGGATGCAAGCTGCCCGTTATCCAAATGAAGGATACATTTTTATAACATCTGTAAAGGCTCCTGATGTTATTACTGCTGATGAACTTGATGCAAGGATTGATTATACCGGTTCAAGATGGTTTGGAAGAACCAACTATTTTACAACTTCACTCCTCGAAGTAAAATCGTCGGATGCAAAAACCCTTACATTGGATTCGGAACCACGTTTCCCTTTCAAACCTCAGCTTGGTTTTTTCCTAGTTAATAAACTGGAATTCCTTGATAAGCCCGGTGAATGGTATTACGATCAAAAATCACAAACTGTTTATTTATGGCCTCTTAAAAATGATTCACCCGATAATTATTCTGTTCGTGGTTCTGTTTATTCAGATGGAATGCTTATTTCAGGGAAAAGATATGTTACAATACAGGGCCTTCATTTTCTTCATCAGTCTGAGAAGGGAGTTCATTTAAGAAATAGTAATCATATAACTATTAAGAATAACGAATTTTCCTGGCAGGATGGCTTTGGTATCTATTGTCAGACTGATGCTGATAATTTAGTTATTGAGAAGAATGAAATAACAGGAGTTAATCATTATGGAATGTATCTGCGTATTTCACATTCATTAATTTCAGAAAATAAGATTTCCAAAGTTGCTTTGTTTGATAATATTGGTTTATCCGGAACAGGAGAAGATAATTTTGGAGGAGGCATTTACCTTGCAGGTGAAAAAGGAAATAATATTGTAAGGCATAACCGTATTACTGAAATGGGTTTTACGGGGATACTATTTGCAAGACAAAAGAACATAATTGAATACAATTTTATAAAAGATGTATGCCTCTTAAAAGGTGATATGGGAGGAATTTATACCAGTTGGTACAAGCGCAGAGCTTCTTCTGGCCCTGATGGCAGCATTATTAGAAATAATATAATTCTTAATGTTGTGGGGGAGAAATATGGTTATACATCTAAACGTCATATGGGGGAAGGAATATATATTGATGAAAGTGCTACAGGTGTTTTGATTGAAAATAATACAATAGCTTTTTGTTCAAATTCAGGTATTAAGTTACATCAGACAGAAGATGTATCAGTTGTTAATAATACAATAGTAGATGCCCGTCAATCCATTCATGTTCTTAAATCAGGGACAAAAAGAAATTTAATTAAGAATAACATATTGGTGTCGGTTCGTAACGAGGATGATTATTTGAAAAGACAGGTATTGATTAATTCGTCAGAGGGGCTTGCCCGGTATGATCATAATGAATATGTAAGTCTTCACAGAAACAATGAAACATTTTTAGAGGGTTCATCCTATAATGACTTTGGAAAATGGAAATTAATATCCGGTGAAGCTACTACCTCAAAAATTTTTAGTATCCCGCTTTCGGGTGGAGAAAAAGAATACTTATTTTTCAATGATTCTTCCTGCGTAAAAAAATTAAACATTGGACAAGGAATCTTCAGGGATTTGAAGGGAAACAGGATTACGGGTAACTTATCGCTTCAGCCATTTACTTCTATTGTATTGATTGGGAAAAGATAAACTACCATGTTTATTTATTATCATTATAGACACGTAATAATTAATTTTATTAATTGAAAGCATTTCAATAATTTAATAATAAAATCCGATTCAAATCAAGTAACTTCCGTTCAATTGGAGTTTTCATGGTCATAAACTTCTTCAGGATTCAAGAAATTTCCATTCATGAATTGTTTGTATTTATTTTATTTTTTTTAAAAATTGAGTAGCACTTAATCCCTATTTACTGATGCTTCAGGGCTTTGTTTATAATTTGTTGATTAATAGTCAATAATATTATTTGTAATTTATCGTTATAGCTGATATTTATGAAATTTAATTTATACCAAACAAAATGATAATCAAAATTGAATTTGCTGAAAATGAAATTACACCTGGTGTTAACCTTCCTCTTATAAAAGCATATAATTCTGATATGTTTTTTTATTCAAGTATTATTAATAGGGAAATTAGATATTATTTCTCCAATGTATCGGATAATAAAAAGCTGCAACTAAAGCTTTAATAATTCAATAAGGAAAATTACAATGTTTCCATCCGGCATGGGAGGTTCAAAGAAGAGAACAATTCAGAATTTTAAAAGTAGTTTTATCTAAAATCCATTTCCTATTTTCTTTTTGCACATCGCAATATTTGAGATTATAATTAATAAAAACAATTCCACTAAATCGTTAATTAAATGTTAAATTTAAATTGTTAAAGCATGCAATCATCTGTTAATCAAGAGAGTAAGAGTTTCAAAATTGCTGATCTCCTTTAAGTCTGATACCCGGGGCAAATTAAATTGTATGGTTTATACTAAAAAGTTGGTAGTATAAATGCTTTTATAATACCAAAATGCCTATTGCTAAAAAATTGGACTTCAATAGGTTCATTGTTGGGTAAATCACGGAGAGTATAATGTCCTAAAGCATTATCAGTAATTTGACCCTGTATATTCAGCAAGTATAATTCATACCTCTGAAAATGAAGAATCTATATTTGCCCCCGACAGAAGATTAAAGGGTTAAATTAAATCATTAGACCATGTTTGAAAATTCATTGAAGAAGCTTTCTACTTCTGAAAGTGAAAGTAAATTACACAACGTTAAATTGAAAAATTACAGCAAATTTTTACTTACGTTATTTTTGTTTTTGTTTACAATTACTGTTCATGCTACAGTTTACTATGTCAGTAATTCAGGAAACGACTCAAATCAGGGGACAAGTTCAGATAAGCCATGGAAATCATTATCAAAGGTTAATAGTTTTAACTTTAAAGGAGGTGATCAGATTCTATTTAAACGGGGAGATGAATGGACTGGTACTATAACAGTATCAGCAGCCGGATCATCCGGTAATCCTATCGTTTATGGAGCTTATGGTTCAGGTGAAAAACCAAAAATTTATGGATCCGAGGTAATTACCGGATGGAAAAAACATTCCGGAAATATCTATAAAGCCAGCTTTAGTGGGGAGGTTAACCAATTATTTATAGGTGAAGACAGGATGAAGGCTGCAAGGCATCCAAATTCCGGGTTTATGTTTATATCTAAAACTTCAGGCTCCACTTCCTTAACAGCTGATGATTTGAATGGATCTATTAAATATGATGGAGCAAAATGGTTTGGCAGGACAAATTATTTTACAGCTTCACTTATTGATGTAAAATCATCTAGTTCAAAAACCATAAATCTGAAATCAGCTCCACGTTTTCCTTTAAAGGCAGGGTTAGGATTTTTTCTTATGAATAAGCTTGAATTCCTGGATCAGCCTGGCGAATGGTTTTATGATAAAAATTCAAAAACTGTATATTTATGGACAGCGAGAGGTGATTCTCCTGAAAATTATACAATCAGAGGATCGGTTCATAAAGATGGTTTCTATTTATCTAACAAAGACTATGTTACTATCAGGGATATCCAAATTTTGCATCAATCGGAAAAAGGAATTCATTTAAGAAATAGTGATTATATTACAATAGAAAAAAATGATTTTCTAAATGCTGATGGTTTTGGAATTTACAGTTTAACAGATGCCAGAAATATTACTATTTCAAATAATAATATATCCGGGGTAAACCATTATGGGATGTATATTAGAATTTCACATTCTGAAATTTCTGATAATACAATATCAAATGTTGCATTATTTGATAATATTGGAATAACCGGTACAGGAGAAGACAATTTTGGCGGTGGTATTTATCTGGCTGGAGAAGATGGTAACAATAAAGTACGTTACAACAGGGTTACTGATGTTGGATATGCCGGTATCTTGTTTGGAAGGCAAAAGAATATTATCGAATATAACTTTGTAAAGGATGTATGTCTTTTAAAAAGTGATATGGGAGGTATTTACACCAGTTGGTTTAACAGATCAGTACCAATTGGACCTGATGGCAGTATTATACGATATAATATCGTACTAAATGTTAAAGGTGAAAAATATGGATATACTTCAACCCGTCATTTGGGGGAAGGGATTTATGTTGATGAAAGTGCAAAGGGTGTAACTGTTGAGCATAATACCATTGGCCATGTAACCAACTCAGGTATCAAGTTACACAAGAACGAAAATTCAACTGTTAGAAATAATACTATTCTTGATGCTCGTCAGTCAATACATGTTCTTCATTCAAGTGGATCTGTTAAAAATAAGATCCACAACAATATAATGATGGCTGCAAGTGATAAGGATGATTATTTACAGCGTCAGGTTCTTCTTCATGAATCATCACGTAACGCCATCAGCAATAACAATACGTATGTTAATCCTTATGCCAGCAACGGGATTTTCAGGAGTGGTTCAAAATACTACAATTTTAATGAATGGCAGAAGGTAACCGGACAGGAAAAAAATTCGACTGTGAATGTTACTCCGATAGGAAGTGGTGAAAAAGAGGTTTTGTTTTTCAACGATACAAAACAAGATAAAACGATAAATCTTGGTTCGAAAAAATATAAGGATGTTAATGGAAAAACTGTTACCGGGACATTTGTTTTGAAGCCGTTTACTTCCAGAATTTTAATTGGCAGTAATTCAGGTGCAGTTGAGGAAAATCAAGCTCCGGTAGTTTCGGATCATGATTTTGAAATAACTTCGGCTAAAAGTGCCGGTGATTTAATTGGGCAGGTAGTAGCATCTGATCCTGATGCTGGACAAAGTTTAAGATATTCTATTATCTCAGGAAATTCAGATGGGATGTTTGCTATTGATGCAACAACTGGTAAGGTAACTGCTAAAAAAACAATTTCAGTTGCAACTAATAAAACTATTAATCTTGAAGTAGAAGTGAAGGATAATGCTTCAAGTCCTTTAACCGCCAGGGCTCTTGTGACAATTAGCATTAGATCTCAGAGTTCGTCAGGAGGTGGTGGAGTTGTTGTCGGCATTACAGATTTTAATGTGCCAGCTACTGCCACAACATTAACCATTCCTGTTTCCATTCAGGTATCAGGTGGTTCGTCAGTAACGGGTTATAAGCTTACAGAAACTTCAGCCAAGCCTTCTGCCAATGATGCTGGTTGGAAGTCTGCAGCACCTGCAGAATATACATTCTCACAATCCGGATCCCGAACTTTATATGCCTGGGTTAAAGACGCATCGGGTAATGTATCTTCTCCGGCTATTAAAACTGTGGTTATTAATTCTGCCGATGGTTTAGTAGAATATATTACTATCTGTGAAGGTGATAATTATATGGGATGGACCCAAAGTGGCACTTATACCCGTACAGAAAAGTTAGGTAAATCAGTTCAAAATCCCGGATCTAATCTTATTGCACATGGCGATTTTAAGTCAGGTAATACAGGATGGAGTGTTTGGGGAGCTTCCGGCTACAGTTTATCGATGGCGTCTGATTCAAAAGATTTCATTTCGGCTCCCGCGAGTATGAAACTTGTTTGCACCTCAACAGGTTCCTCTATTTCTGCATTGCAATTTACCTCTTCAGTTGACTTTTCAGTTCAAAAGGGTAAAGAATATGAATTATCCTTTTATGCAAAAGGTTCAACCAATTTTAATTTGAATAAAATGGTTGTGATGAAGCGTAAGTCTCCTTACACTCATTATGGAAGTTTTAAAACTGAGAATATAAGTATTTCAAGAGAATGGAAGAAGGTAGTTGTCAGGTTTACAGCTACACATACTGCAAGTGATGCTTCTTTCAGGATGTATTTGGGGAATACTTTACCCAAAGGACAGTCAGTTAATTTTGATGATGTTGTTTTAGCAGAAGTAGGACAAAATAATACATCGGAAGGAGAAGTAATTACAACGCATCTTACAGTGAGTTCTGCCATATATACTACCGAGAATGTTGAGATTAAAAATGGTAATTCATATAATGGATGGAAAACATCAGGTGTATATAAAAGGACTCTTATGTCAGTCGCAGGTTGTGATAGTATTGTAACTACAAATCTAAAAGTTGGAGAAGGATCTGGTAATGTAGAATATGTTACCATCTGTGAGGGTGATAACTACATGGGATGGACCCAAAGTGGCACTTATACCCGTACAGAAAAGTCAGGTGGATCAGGTCAAAACTCTGGATCTAATCTTATTAAACATGGAGATTTTAATTCAGGTATTACCGGATGGAGTGTTTGGGGAGCTTCCGGCTACAGTTTATCGATGT
>DASRQG010000004.1:0-5638 GCA_035645995.1 Mariniphaga sp.
CACCGTTCCCGAGCTGTTAAAAAACTGGTGGATTATTTACAACAACATAACGACAAGTAAATTAAATGCTTAAAACTCTGCTTCCCCTACTACTGCTGCTTCTCACCATTACTGGCTATACACAGCAACAAAACAGCTGGCAGGAATATCTTTCATTTACTAATGCAACAAAAGTTGCTATAACGGATACAAAGATTTTTTGTGCTACAGAAGGCGGACTTTTTTATTTCAATACCAGTGATAATAGTCTGAACAAGATGACCAGAATTAATGGGTTGAGTGATTTTGGAATCCGTACAATTTCATGGAGTGAACAACATAATATCTTGGTGGTAGCATACAATAACAGCAATATAGACCTTATTCACGAGAATACCGTTTTAAACCTGTCGGATATAAAACGTAAACAAATGACAGGTGATATGAATATCTATAATATCACCATATTAGACGATGAAGCATATCTGGCATGTGGATTTGGCATTGTTACCATTAACCTCATCCGGAAAGAGATAAAAGACACTTGGTTCATTGGGCCAAATGGCAGTTCTATTGTTGTAAATGATGTGGATGTTTTCCGAGATGAAATTTTTGCAGCTACAAATAATGGATTGTACAAGGCAACATATGGAAGTCAAAACCTTGCTGATTATCGAAATTGGGAAACTGTTTCTGTACTGCCAAACACAAGCAACAGGTTTAATCATCTGGCAGTACATGCAGGTTCATTAATTGTCAACAGCACTTCAGGCCAACAAAATCAGGATGCTATGTATCGGTTATCAGATAATGGATGGGCAGCATATCTACCTCAAATTCAACATGTATATGATGCCCAGGTATATGGAAACTACCTGGCAATAGGAGGATCAACAGCATCTTATATTATCGATGAAACTCATACTGTTGCCGGATTAATTAATTCTTATCCGTTTATAAATGAAAATATTACCGACATAAATCCGCGAAGCGTTGCAATAGATAATAGTGGTACGATATGGATTGCTGACTATTATTATGGCCTTGTTCGTTTTTCACAACAACAAGCAGAGTCATTTATTCCCAAAGGTCCAACTGACAATCTTGTATTTAGCCTGATAGCTCAGGATGAAAACCTATGGGTTATTCCGGGCGGGCGAACTGATTCATGGTCAAATACCTGGCAGGCACCACGTTTTCACAAATACATAGAAAAAGAATGGATCACCTATAACAACAAAACATTCCCGGGAATGGAGGGATTCTTTGATATAATAGATTTAGCAGTCAGTCCTTCTAATCCTGAACATATCTTTGCTGCAAGCTGGGGAGGAGGCCTTCTTGAATTTCTTGATGGAGAACTTATTAACCGATACACCAATTTGAACAGTCCCTTACAATCGGCTCTGCCTCAACAACCCAATGAACCGTTTGTGAGAATCGGTGGGATTGCTTTTGACTCAGAAGGAGCCTTATGGATTACAAACTCGGATGTAGATAAAAATTTACTAAAACTAAATCCTTCAGGTGAATGGGAGTCGTTGTCCATGCCTGAAATTTCAAACTACAATATTGGTAAGATACTGGTGACACAAAACGATGATAAATGGATACAGGTTCCGCGTGGCAATGATGTATATATTATAAATAAAAATGCTTCTGAAAAGAAACGGCTCCTGGTGACATCTTATTTCAACAATGGCAGACAGGAAATCACAAACCGTATGAATGACATCTATTCCATGGTTGAAGATCGCGATGGAAATATTTGGTTGGGAACATCAAAAGGTGTTGCAGTATATAACAATCCATGGCGAATAGGGGAACATCAAAATGTTTATGCCATTCAGCCAGGTCTTGATCTGAAGGACGGATTGTACCATCCACTGCTGGAAACAGAAACTATTACTGCTATTGCTGTTGATGGTGCTAATAGAAAATGGATCGGAACACGAAATTCGGGAGTATATCTCATTTCGGAATCCGGCGAACAGGAGATATTGCATTTCACAGAAGAAAATTCTCCGCTACTTTCAAATAACATCACTGCTTTGGCAATAAATCAGTCAAACGGAGAGGTTTTCATTGGCACCAGTGAAGGATTGATTTCATTCCAGGGAGATGCAGTAGAAGGAAACAGTACGTATGCCGATGTTTATGTATATCCAAATCCGGTAAGGGAAACTTATGATGGGCCTGTTACCATCATGGGACTTGTTGAAGACACTGACCTAAAAATAACAGACATCAACGGCAATCTTGTTTTTCAGAGTACTTCATTAGGAGGACAAGCTACATGGGATGGTAAAAACCTCAATGGGAATCGTGTAAAAACAGGAGTTTACCTCATATTTTGCACCGACAGATATGGAGAAAAAACACACATCGAAAAACTGCTGTTTATTCATTAAAGATATTTAATCATGCTTGTTTCAGGTGAAGGGATCGTGCTTCATGGACTAAAATATAGTGAGAACAGTTTAATAGTGACAGTTTACACCCGTAAGTGGGGAAGACAAGCATATATAGTAACCATTTCCCGTTCCCGAAAATCAACCTCCAAAGCAGGAATGCTACAACCTTTATTTTTACTGAACTTCATCGCCTACCAGAAAGAGACACGGGAAGTACAACGCATTAAAGAACTTAAAATTCAGCCTGTATATCAAAGTATCCCTTTCGATATCGTAAAATCAACACAGGCAATTTTTCTTGCTGAGATCCTTTATAAAGTTTTACGGGAACAGGAAAGCTCACCCGACACCTACGATTTTATACAAAATGCCCTGCTGTTCTATGATCTTAAAGAGGCCATGTCTAACTTTCATTTATGGTTCCTGCTCAGGTTAACTTCTTATGTAGGCATCCTTCCCGACATCTCCAGAGCCGGATATGAAAACTGGTTTGACATAAAAAAAGGTGCTGTAGTTCCACATGAACCAGCACATCCCTTGTCAATCAACAAAGAGGCAACTGAAGTTCTCATCCAATTATCAGGCCTGAAAATTAATGAAATTCAACAAATAAAAATGAAATCAACCCTCCGTAATTATCTGACCGAAAAAATTACTGAGTACTACCAACACCATTTCGAACACCTGGGTACTTTAAAATCGATGAAGGTATTGCACGAGGTGTTTTCATAAAAGAGAAATTGTAGCCAAGAGCCTTATAAAGTGTGCATGTCACATTTTCGGCTCCTTTTAGGTTGTCAGCAACAGCCTCGTCTTATATACTCACATTTTAAGAGAAGCCTTAGAAAAGATATGATCCGGAATTTCCTGATCAAATTGAATATCCAATACATTAAATTCAGTACCATCACCTTGCTTTAACATATCTTTATACAGTACAGTTTTAGGGAACCACCGTCCTTCAACCTGTACCACATTGCTCATCACCGAACGTTTCAGCAGCTGGCCGCTCTTAGCAAATAAATCCTCCCTTAAAGGGATAAACCGCTCTGTATCGACCCAGAGCTTACGTGATGCATACGACACATCATCTACTTTGGCTTTCAGTTCCAGCACCCAGCATTCACGTCCGTCCATTTCTTCCGTAGCTGTCACTTCTGCATTATAGGTATCTGTAAATTTCCGGTCGTCCATCATATCTTCATAGGATAAATCTGAACCCATTACCGACTGCCGCAACATGTGCCCGGAAATCTGTATGGTTCGATCAGTTGAAGGAGAATAAATCCAAAGCTGATCTTCAAGCTTCAACATCTTGGTTCCCTGTTCACGTGCAGGTGAAAGATATTCAGTAAATGCTTTTTGATCTCCCACCGACCATGTTTTAGAAGTTATGGTTCGGCTGTTCCGTTTTCCATGAATCGTCATCGATGATTCGAATATTCTGTTTTCTGAAGATAAATTTTCATCAATCCTCCTGAGAATTTCATCTGCATCAGGTTGTCCAATACTACTCAGGGAAATTCCTGAAAGTAACAAAACTGCCAGATGATGTTTAAATAAAGTGTTCATGTTGTTTTCTTATAATATATTGAATCTGTTTTCTATTTTCTATTATGCTTCCAGTTCCTTAAACAACTGCGATGTTTTCCGTTTATAAATACCCACACCTGCAAGCATGGTTCCAACAACAGTCGAAAGCAGTCCGGGAATAAATCCTATATAATAATCGGCCGGTGTAATTCTTGCTCTTATTTCCCCCGGCATCATCATGGAAGCACCTTCCATCATCCCTGAGATGTCGATGCCATTTTCCTGTATCCAGTAAGAAATTAATATTCCGACTGTTGTACCAATAATTGTTCCTGCCAGACCAATAACCACTGATTCATAAATCAGGGTGCGATAAACATGGTTTTTCTCCTCACCCATTGCCAGTCTTACCCCGAATTCACCATACCGTCTGAGTCCGCCCAACAAACCTGCATTCCACAATACCAGTGCCATAGCCAGCACAAAAACTGAGGTTATATAAAGTGACCACTTTTCAGCCATCATTACATATTGTCCCATAGTTCCTTGTTCACTCAGTGCCTGCATAACAGGTGCAAACCCATCGTCATTGGATGAATATCGGGCATTAAATAAACGGGCACTTTCCAATGCTTTATCGTTTTCATAAAATCCGGTTTTAAGAAATCCAACAATTTCCCCGGCTGCATCATACATATCAAGTGCCAGTCGGGCATCCTCAATATCAACAAGAATGCTGCCGCGGTCGAGGTTTTCGATTCCAAACGAAACGGTGCCGGCAACTATAAAATTTTGCATGGTCATACTGCCGTTCATTGTGGAACCAATGAGTGTAATTTCATCCCCCGGGTCAACCTGAAGCTTCTGTGCAAATTCATCGCTCAACAACACTTCTCCGGGCGTCTGAATCAGATGTCCGCTTCTTAACGATTTCTCCAATTCCAGCCTTTCAGCTTCAACACTCTGAGGGGATAAAAAATCCATGGCAAACCCGGCTGCCTGTCCCTGGGCTTTGGTTTCACCATGATTGTCAGGTACATCTACCAAACCTCCGAACTGAATCCTGGGAGCCCAGGCATAATCCTGAAACTGCTGTTTTAGAGACTGCTCCAGTTCCTGCACATCCAGCAACGCCAAATCAAGAGGCAGCTGGTGTACGTTTTCAGCATACTCCTTGGTCATTACCTTTACATGACCATTTGAAAAACGGGCATTCATTTCTATGGTATCACCCATGAATCCATTGATGTAAGCATGCAAAAAAATCGTAAGCATAACTCCTATGGCCACTACAATCACCGGTAGCCGGTTGCGGCTCTTATCGCGCAACAAACCGAGTATTAAAAATTTAATCATTGAATTTTCCCCCTTAAAGCTTCTGTTGGATTCATCTTTGCTATTTTTCTCGAAGGCAGGTAACTCACAATTGTAGTCACCAATACAACAATCAACACAGTAGCCAGAACAAGTCCGACACTGTATATTGGATACAAGGTCTGAGCCATTGCCATTCCAAATTCACTTGCATCAACAGGTATGGTCCATCCCGCATGTGCCTGCCAGGCAAGAAAAGGTAAACCATAAACAGCAGCAACCAAAGCTGCTAAAACAGAATGCATTGCTCCCTCTACTGTAAACAAAGCGACTACACCGGCTCGTGTATATCCAAGGGCAATGTAGGTGCCAATCTCCTTTTGCCTTCTGAATATCGA
>DASRQG010000005.1:0-6582 GCA_035645995.1 Mariniphaga sp.
CTGACATACTTTATTTTAATTGCCATGAATTATAAGGAACTTCCTGAAGAGGTATTATCAAAATTATATAAAGGAACAGTTATTCCTGCTCTTCCTTTGGCCCTGAATGAGGATCGTAAACTTGATGAACGACGTCAAAGAGCACTCATGCGGTATTATCTTGATGCCGGGGCCGGAGGTGTTGCTGTTGGGGTACATACCACTCAGTTTGAAATACGATTGCCGGAATATAATTTATATGAACCTGTGCTGGAGATTGCCAGACAGGAATTTGACAGGTTTCAAACCAACAGTGGGAAAACGCCTGTACGAATCGCCGGTGTAATTGGTAAAACATCTCAGGCCATAAAAGAAGCTACTCTTGCTGTGGAAAAAGGTTATCATGCTGCATTGTTAAGTGTTGCTGCTTTCGCCGATGCATCAAACGAAGAGATTATAAAGCATTGCAAAGAAGTTGCCGGGGTAATTCCCGTAGTGGGCTTTTACCTGCAATCAGCAGTGGGGGGAAGACGTCTTGATGTGAATTTTTGGAGGGAGTTTGCAAGCATTGAAAATGTGATAGCTATAAAAATGGCTCCTTTTAACCGATATCAAACGTTTGATGTCGTAAGAGGTGTTGCAGAATCTGGCAGGGCTGATGAGATTGTTTTATATACCGGAAATGATGACAATATTCTGGTTGATTTGTTGTCGGAATATAAAATTAAGGTAAATGACCAGACAATTACTAAAAGAATTGTGGGGGGATTACTGGGGCATTGGGCAGTTTGGACACGTTCCGCTGTAACATTGCTGGAAAAAGTTCATGCCGGAAGTTTACCTGAAAATATTCAGGAGGTATTGTGTCTTGCCAATCAAATAACTGACAGTAATGCTGCTTTCTTCGATGTAGCTAATAATTTTGCAGGATGTATTACCGGTATTCATGAGGTTCTTCGTCGGCAAGGCCTTTTAGAAGGTATTTGGACCCTTAATGAAGAGGAAGTTTTATCACCGGGTCAGAAGGAAGAAATTGATCGTGTTTATGAAGCTTATCCGGATTTGAACGACGATGACTTTGTCGCTAATAATCTGGAAAAATGGCTGGCCTGAGGCGTCTTACAGAAGCAGATGCAGATCAGGCACTGGAATTATCAACTGCCGAGGGTTGGAATCAGACCAAAGATGACTGGCTGTTTTTGATTCGAAACGCTGAAAATGTTTGTCTGGCATTTGAGGTTGATAGAGCTGTTGTTGCCACAGCAACAGCTATAGTTTATCAAAAAGAACTTGCCTGGATTGGTATGGTACTGGTTCATCAACAACATCGTGGAAAGGGGTATAGTAAGTTGCTTTTTTCAAAACTGCTCGAAACTGTTGATTTTACTAAGTTTATTCAACTGGACGCTACTCCGGCAGGACTGCCTGTATATAAGAAATTTGGTTTTAAAACTGGGGGTGAAATTTACCGGATGGTTCTGGAGCGAACTGAATATAATCATAGCTTTATGCAAGACTTACCAGAAGCGAATTCTTTTTTTGATCACAGTATTTCTGAACTAATAGAATATGATTTAAAAATATATGGAGTAAACAGGTCTGTTTTGATCGAATATCTTATATCCACCTACCCGGATTTAGTGCGGGTATTGAAAGACGAAGATCAGGTATCAGGATATTTATTGGGCAGGAAGGGGATGAGGTTTCTGCATTTAGGTCCACTTATTGCCTCTGGTGTTGAAGTTGCAAAAGCTCTTTTAATAAATGTGCTTTCAATATATAAAAGCCAACCTGTTGTAGTTGATATTTCTGAGATACAGATAGAATTAAAAGAATGGCTGGAAAATTTAGGTTTTGTTGAAAGCCGATATTTCCATCGGATGTATCTAAATGAACCATTTGTTGAAGGAAATCTGAGCAAACAATTTTTGATTAGTGGACCGGAGTTTGGCTGATGTTTCGATATGAAACGGGCCTGATACAAATATTACAAGAGGAGATTAAAGTTCAATTTACGAGCTCCTTAAAGCCGCTTTAAATAATTATAACAGGAAGAAAAAGTTCTTTTTTTACAATAGCTTTGGCTTTTTCAAATTAAACATACTTTTGCAAAGAAGAAGAACATTTTTTACATAAGTAGGTTTTAAATTAGTATTTAAATGCTATTTTAGATATTGTTTCAGATGATAAAGTTGATTTAAGAGTTTTTTAATTGAATTGATTCTGACGAAAGTCTATAAGGAGAAATTGTAATAAATATCTTTCATCATTGCGTTATCATCTGTATGCTAATGAATTTAATAAACTACTAAGTTTATTACGAAATAAATAAATTTACAATGAACGATATTTATTGTCTCATAATGGCAGGCGGGTCAGGGACGCGATTCTGGCCACGTAGCAGAACCATCAAACCGAAACAATATTTGAATCTTTTTGGAGAGGATTCTCTTTTGGAATCAACTATTAGCCGATTTGAAAAGTTTATTGAAACGGACAATGTTTATATCGTATCGGGTAAAAGTCAGGCCGGGGTATTGGAAGAGCAGGCAAAACGACTTCCTCATAAAAATTTAATATATGAGCCTGTAGGCAGAAACACACTTCCGTGTATAGGTCTTGCTGCAATGATTGTAGCAAAGGATAATCCCGAGGGTTTAATGGTAGTATCACCTTCCGACCATCTGATACAGGATGATGAGTTATTTAGTGAAACAGTTCTTGCTGCTACTAAATTAGCTAAGGAAAAGGATGGAATTGTTACCATTGGCATTACTCCTGCACATCCTGCTACCGGATATGGATATGTTCAGGTAGACCATGAATTAAGCAGTGATGAACAGATCAGACAGTTTAAAGTTAAACAGTTTGTAGAAAAGCCTGATTATAAGACTGCATCATCATATCTGCATCAAGGTGGATTTTACTGGAATAGCGGATTGTTTATATTTAAAGTTTCAGTATTTATTGATGCTGTTAAGAAATTTGCACCTATACTATATAAAGATTTACAAACCATTCAGGCTGAAATTGGAAAGGTATCCTACGAAAGTACTTTAGAGACAATTTATCCAATGGTAGAAAGTATCTCTGTTGACTATGGAATTATGGAACATGCTGATAATATCTATTTAGTGGAGGGTAATTTTCAGTGGAATGATTTAGGGAGTTGGGATTCTGTATATAACTATAGCACTAAAGATGAAGAAGGCAATGCCGGTATAGGCGAAAATATTTTTGTTAACACAAATAATTCTTATGCATCAACGGATGAAGGGATAGTGGCTATAATAGGTTTGGATGACGTTGTTGTGGTAAGAGAGGGGAATGCTGTTATGGTGTGTAAACGTGATCAGGCTGAAGATGTGAAGGTGGTGGTAGAACGTTTAAAGCAGCTAAATAAAGGCAATTTCTTATAAGTAATCTTACTTTTGAATTAATAGTATCTACTATGGCTGAAACCAAAAGATTTTGTAAAACATTAGAGTTGAAAAATGACCGGGATTTGATCGAGAAGTATAAAAAGGTTCATGCACCGGGTTCAGTATGGCCTGAGGTGACGCAAGGAATGCGTGAGGTGGGAATCCTCGACATGGAAATTTATATCCTGGATAACCGGTTGTTTATGATCATGGAAACAGTAGCAGATTTCGACCACGATACAGCTATGGAAATATTGGGAAAGAAACCACGTCAGGCTGAATGGGAGGAATATGTTTCACGGTTCCAGGACACTGCTCATTATTCATCTGCCGCTGAAAAATGGCAGTTAATGGAACGCATCTTCAAAATGGATTAATTGAAGTTGGATGTTTTTCTGTGGGAGAAGTCAAAAAAAATCAGTAAAATTGTATCAATTCAAAATAATTGGATAAGAAAGTATTATTTTATCATTATCATGGATCAATGTGGGCATATTGAATATATGCAAATAATTTGACTGATTTAAAATCATAACTATCTAAGAAATTATAAATCAAACAAAATGAGAAAATTTAAGCCTGTTTATACTGTTTTTCTAATTCTTATTCTAAGTATTACAATATCGTCATGTGTTATAGAAGGTCAAACAAACGAATCCGAACAAGTAGAGCAGGATTATTATGTTGCTGCTTACATTTGGCCCTCTTGCCATCATGATCCTCGCTTCGGGGATATGTTGTGGCCTGATGGTGAAGGAGAATGGGAGATTATAAAAAAAGGTGATCCTCGTTTTGAAGGGCATTACCAGCCAAAAGTACCTCTATGGGGTTATGAACATGATGATGATCCAGAAGTTATGGAGAAATGGATTGATGCCGCAACTGATCATGGCGTGAATGTTTTCATTTTCGATTGGTATTGGTTCGATGAAGGTCCCTTCCTTGAAAACAGTCTAAATGAAGGTTTCCTGCAGGCAGAGAACAGAGATAAAATGCAGTTTTACCTGATGTGGGCTAACCACGACGTTCGACGTAATTATTGGAATGTCCATAATTTTACTGAGGATACTTCAATAATGTGGCATGGGGCAGTAGATTGGGATAATTTTAAAATCATTGTAGAACGTGTTATTACCAAGTATTTTAGTCAGCCGAATTATTTTAAAATTAATGATTGTCCGGTATATTCAGTATTTAGTATCGGAAACCTGATTAAAAGTTTTGGCAGCGTTGAGGAAACACGTAAGGCTATAGATTATTTCAGAGAAGAAACAAAAAAGGCAGGTTTCCCTGATTTACACCTACAATTAATAGGGAACGGGGCTCCAAATGAAAATTTGCTTCAGAATTTTGAAACAATTGGTGTAAATAGCATAACTAAATATAATTGGGGTGGCCCGCATCCTGAAGATTATATACAATGGGCCAGTGAGTCTATGGAGCGCAGAAAACAATGGGATGATGCTTTGTCTATTCCATTTTTTCCGAATGTTTCAATTGGGTGGGATGATTCTCCCCGATTCCCGCATAAGGGAAAAGAGCATGTGGTTCATTATAATAAATCCCCGGAAGGCTTTGCTGCCTATATGCAAAAGGCAAAAGAATTTTGCGATGAACATCCCGATCAACCAAAATTAATTACAATTTTTTCATGGAACGAATGGATTGAAGGCAGCTATTTATTGCCTGATATGAAATATGGTTTCGATCATCTTGAGGCAGTGAAACGGGTAATTCTTGAAGATTATGATCCATATTCTGCAAATTAGAAGAAGAAGTTTTTTTGTGGATATTCATTTGATTGAACCCAATAAATTTGACGAATGATAAGATATAATGTCAAAGGTAGTTTTAAGAATGTAATGATTATGCACATATAATCTTGATTGGCAGAATAATGGTAATGTCAGGCCATTTGTGAAATTTGATTTTTAAAGGAACCAATAAATAAGCAATAATAATTATTCACCTTAATATGAAAAACTTATTTCTTCCGGTACTCGCAGTAGGAGCATTACAATTTGTCGGATGTAACGCTGATCAACAATCCGAACCTGTTCAACGTCCTAATATCTTATTTGCCATATCTGATGACCAGTCATTTGCACATACAAGTTTTGCCGGAAGCAGGTTTGTCAATACGCCTGCTTTCGACCGTATAGCAGGTGAGGGAATATATTTCACCAGTTGCATGGCTGGTTCACCGGGATGTGCCCCATCACGCAGCAGTATTGTGACTGGCCGTTATCACTGGCAAAACGAACAGTCGGGGCAACATGCTTCCTCCTGGATGAAGAAATATGTGCCCTTTGTAGACCTTCTTGACAACAATGGTTATGCTACAGGCAGAACCGGTAAAGGTGTTTCACCGTTCAGGTATGCGCAAAATGAATCAGATTCATTATGGCGTGCTACTGATGCTGGCGGAATATCACATAGCAACATCAGGTATGAAGAGGGGTCTCCGGCGGATGAACGGCCGGCAAAATTCATTAGTAACATCAATTATTTTGAGAATTTTAAGTACTTCATGGAGAATGTAAGGGGGGATAAGCCCTTCTTTTTCTGGTATGGAGCACAGGAACCTCACCGTGCATTTGAACAGGATGCCTGGAAACGGTCTGACAAAAAACTGGAAGATGTGGATGTGCCGGGATTTTTACCTGATAATGAAATAATAAGAGGCGATCTTCTCGACTATGCAATTGAGATTGAGTGGTTCGATCTGCATTTACAACGTATGTTAGAGTATCTTGAGGAAAAGGGTGAGCTGGACAATACAATTGTTATAGTGACATCTGATAATGGAATGGCTTTCCCAAGGGCTAAAGCTAATGCCTATGAATATGGAATCCATGTACCTTTTGCTATACGGTATCCCAGTGGTTTTCCGGGTGGACGGGAAGTTGAGGATGTGCTGGGTTTTGTTGATCTGGCACCTACCATTCTGGAGATTACTCAAACCCCTTCCGACGGTATGATGCCTATATCAGGGAAAAGTGTGCTTGATATTTTAAAATCGAAGGAAGAAACGATCGTTGATGAAAATAAGAAATATGTGTATGCAGGTCGTGAACGACATTCATCATCACGCTATCAGAACTGGGGATATCCGCAACAAGCTATCAGAAGTCATGATTATTTGCTGGTATGGAATATGAAGCCCGAACGCTGGCCTGCA
>DASRQG010000006.1:0-3134 GCA_035645995.1 Mariniphaga sp.
TATTATTCCCAAAAAAATTTTAACCTTGCTGAAGAACTCAGCCTTAAAATTCTTTCACGCGATTCTTCATTTCTGGATGCTCATTTACTGTTGGCTGACCTCTATAAAGACTCAAAAAATGTAAACTCAGAGATTTTTCACCTCAATGCAGCTGCAAAAATTACATCCAAACCACTCATATTTTTACGTTTAGGGAATGCCCATCTTTCTTTAGGAAATTATGAAGAAGCATTGGAAGCTTTTTCTGTCTTTCTCGAGACTGCTGAATCTGGCAGCAACATAGCAAATGAGGTTTTACGGAAGGTTGAAAGTTGCAGGTTTGCCATAGATGCGTTACATAATCCTGTTTCTTTTAACCCGATTCAATTGCCCCCAACTGTTAATTCTCCATACGATGAATATTGGCCCAGCTTGAGTGTAGATCAGCAACAATTAATATTTACCCGATTAATTACAGTTCCGGGAAGACAACCTCAGGAAGATTTTTATGTTTCGGAATATTTTACCGGTAATAATTGGTCAAAGGCTAAGCCTGTTGATGAAATTAATACTCCTGAAAACGAGGGAGCACAATCTTTATCTGCCGATGGTAATATTTTATTTTTTACCGCCTGTAACAGACCAGGGGGTTTTGGAAGCTGTGATATCTATTATTCAATTCGCAGAAACGGAAAATGGAGTATCCCTTTAAATGCCGGATCAGCAGTAAATTCATCCTATTGGGAAGCCCAACCTTCATTTTCTTCTGATGCCAAATATTTATACTTTTCAAGTAACAGGCCGGGTGGTAAAGGTAACCGCGATATCTGGAGAATTGAAAGCCTGGGCTTTGATGACAATGACAGGCTATTGTGGGGAAAGGCTGTGAATTTGGGAGATAGTATTAACACATCCGGCAATGAAACTTCACCTTTCATACATGCAGGTAATCAGGATTTTTATTTTTCCTCCGATTATCACATCGGAATGGGTGGATTCGACTTATTTGTTTCAAAGCTAAAAGAGGATTCATTGTTTTCAGCACCAATGAATTTGGGCTATCCTATTAATTCTCATAACGATGAGCAAGGATTACACATTAGTGCCGATGCTGTTACTGCTTATTTTTCTTCTAAAAGGGATAGTGTAACCGGGTTGGATATATTTAGTTTTGAGTTGGCTGAATCAATGCGTCCACTTCCTGCAACCTATGTGAAAATCTTTCTTATAGATGAAGAAACAGGGGAGCCTGTGCAGGGTACCGTTTCATTAACAGGTTTGAGGATTACGGATGAAAAAACACGCATTGAATCAACAAATTTAATGGGTGAACTACTCATGTGTATACCTGCCGGAAATAATTATGCACTTTCAGTTTCAAAAGAAGGTTATTTATTTTATTCTGTTAATTTCGATTTACGAAAGAGCCGTCAGATTTATGATCCCTACATTCTTGCCATAGCACTGGAGCCGGTTAAGGCAGGTGCCGAAATGCATCTTCATAATATATATTTTGAAACAGATTCTTTTAAGATATTGCCTGAATCGGAACCTGAGTTGCAGACACTGGTGCATTTTTTATCCTCTAATCCGGATTTAAAAGTGGAAATACAAGGTCATACCGATAATACCGGTAACTCGGATAAAAATCTCGTACTTTCTGAAAGACGTGCCTTTTCTGTTGTTGATTATTTAATATCTAATGGAATCACTAAGGAACGGCTCTCATGGAAAGGTTATGGAGAACAGAATCCGGTGGCAGATAATGAAACATCTGAGGGAAGACAACAAAATCGCCGTACTACAATCAAAATACTTGAACAATAGGATTTCACGCTGTTACTATGCCATTATTTACTGGTTTGGAATTTATATTTTGTTTTTAAAGATTATTTCTAACAGTACTAACCTCCTCAACTGTTACCTCACTGGCATCATTTCCAAAGCTTTGCCTGATATAGGTTAATACATCAGCGATTTCGCGGTCTGATAAATGTGAATTAGGAGGCATGATGTTGTTGTAGGTAGTGCCATTCACTTCAATCTTTCCGGATAAACCTTGTATTGTAATACGTATTAATTGTTCTTTATCGCCGGTTACCCAATCAGTATTAGCAAGTGGAGGAAACATACCCGGCACCCCTGTTCCATTGGCCATATGACAAGCCAAACACACACTATCATATACTTTTTTGCCTGGGTGAGCAGTTGCAGTAGCAGATCTGGGTTCCGAATCATTTATTTCAGTTTCAGGTTGTGATTGTTGTTTTTGTTCTGAACTTTGATTACGGCCTCCACAGGCACTCAAAATAACAATGAATGATAAAAAAAGAATTCTGTAAAGTTTCATTTTATTTCCCCCTTTTGTTTTAAAAAAGTGTTTGCTGCAAAATCTTTTACAAAACAATAATTTTCATTTTAATTTTCAACTTAATCTGGTTAGGAATATATAATCCTCCATATTTTACCTTTATTGCTGTCGACTACATATAGTGAACCATCTGGCCCTTCTGCCAAACCGCATGGACGATAATCTGCATCGCCGGTATTGTTGACAGGTGAAATACCGGCAAATCCATCTGCAAATATTTCCCATTCTCCTGAAGGATATTCCCCTTCAAAAGGTACGAACGCTACCAAAAAACCAGATTGTGGTTCGGGGGCCCTGTTCCATGAACCATGAAATGCAATGAAGGCTCCGTTTTTATACTTTTCGGGGAACATATTGCCCGAATAAAACAGTAAATCATTCGGAGCAATATGTGCAGGGAAAGCCATAATGGGATCTGACTTTTCAGCACAACGATCCTGTACTTCACCGTCACCTCCGTATTCGGGAGCCAATACTTTTTTCTCCTGAAATTGATCGTAATAACAATACGGCCAACCAAAATCAGAACCTTCTGCTACAAGTAGAAATTCCTCTGCCGGTAATTCTGCACTTTGTTTTGTGTTATATAGGTCTGGAAAAAACTGGTTCAACTGATCTCGTCCGTGTTGCACTACATACAGTTCGTTTACCTTACTGTTCCAGCTGATTGCCACAGCATGTCTTATTCCTGTAGCATATCTTTCTCCATCTGCCAATTGATCCTGATGCTTAACATCTTCCTTAAATTTCCATATGCCCCCGGCATATTCAAGGATGGGGCAGG
>DASRQG010000007.1:0-4114 GCA_035645995.1 Mariniphaga sp.
TGTATTCACTTCAGGATTGAAACCTGAGTATTTAGTTATTGTTATTGGATTCTGGGCAGAAAGGTTAATCCGCAAATTATCAATATTAACGTCGCTTAGTATTCGGTTCGAAAAGGTATAACCTAAGGTAATATTATTCACCCGCAGATAAGTGCCATCTTCAACCCATCGGGTAGAAATCTGGCTCGTCTGGCCGGTAGGTGTAGAACGAACCCGTGGCATCCATCCATCACCAGGGTCTTCTTCAGATTTCCACCTGTTTAATACTGTTCTTAGTTGGTTCTGATTTCCTTCTAAGTTTTCGTAATAGCGTTTGCCGATGTGTAATATCTCGCCTCCGTAAGATCCCTGAATGAGAATACCTAAATCAAAATTTCTGTAAGACATAGAATTATTTATTCCATAATAAAAATCAGGTTCGGCTTTACCAATTTCGGTACGATCATCAGAAGTAATAACCTTATCTCCGGTAACATCGCGATACATAGCATCGCCAACCATTGAAGTTGCATCTTTGGGATTTTCGTCCAGCATTTTTTGATTCATATAGACTCCGATATGATCATATCCGTAAAAAGTTCCCATTGGAAAACCTATTTTCAGAACATGTCCCTGGCCAGAAGTCTGGCTTGTGTAGTAAATGGGATCACCTTGAGGGCCTAAGGCTTTAACTTCATTGCGATTCAATGATAAATTTGCATTTATCAACCAGGAGAAATTATTATTGTTGATAACATTTGCCCTGGCATTAAACTCCAAACCCCAGTTATCCACCCGGCCTATATTCTGATAGGCATTACTAAAACCTGTAATTGTAGGGATTGGTACATTTAATAGCAAGTCGGTAGTTTTACGTTTGTAATAATCAATTAAAAAAGTAAGTTTATTTTCAGCGAAACCCATTTCCAATCCCAGGTCTAACTGAGCGGCTTTTTCCCAAGTCAGATCCTGATTAGAGATAGAATTCATATTTGCACCATTTATAATTGTTCCGGATCCGGCTCCAAATACATAATTGCTTGTAGCTATTGTACCAATGGCAGCATAATTATTTGATAAATTATCATTCCCTGTAACACCATAACTTGCACGTAGCCTTAAATCACTGAAAAGATTCCCATTTTTAACAAAGTTTTCTTCTATTGCACGCCACATTATTGACATTGAAGGGAAATTCCCAAATCGGTTATTTTTTCCAAATTTAGAAGAGCCGTCTGAGCGAAAAGAGGCAGTTAAGTAATATTTGCTGTTGTAGTTATAATTTACCCTTCCTAGATAGGATACCATAGCCCATTCGTTTAGGTTTGTTGAGCCTTGTCTTATTGTGGCATTACTTATCACCTGGATAATATCATCCGGAAAATCTGAACCACTTGCAAAGGTTTGCGTCCAGGTTTGTTTTTGCAGAGTAAATCCAGCTACAGCATCAAAATTATGGATATTATTGAATGACTTATTATACGACAGCGTATTTTCATTCAGGTAGTTGAATGTTTCCTGTGCATCTGATTCAGCTGTACGATGTTGAGGTAATCCCAAACCAGGATTTCCTGCAATTGGCATTAAGCCTGCTGCACGGAAATAGTTTCTTCTGTAGTTTGTGATAGTAGCTCCAATAGATGTTCTGGCCTTTAAGCTTCTATCACTAAGTAGTAGAAGTTCTGCATACGCGTTTGAGAACATTTGTAATCGCTTGGTTTCATTTTTTGTATGAGTAGATGTTGCTACTGCATTTACTATACCTGTTACACCGTCACCTCCGGCCTGGCCAAAATCGGTTGCAGTACCATAAACGCCGTTTTCATATCTTACCGGTACCCAGGGAGCAATTGCCAGTGCCTGAATAATAACTCCATTACCAGGATGTCCTTCTGCAATATCATTATTGATAGAATAATTTGGTGCCAGGTTAATACCGGCTGAGATTCGATCGGTTAACTTAGTATCAACTTTTGCACGTAATGAAAAACGTTCGAAGTTTGAGTTTATAATTATTCCTTCCTGATTAAAGTATCCGCCGGAAAAGAAATAATTTGTACTTTCTGAACCTCCTGAAACATTTAGCTGATGATTTTGAATTGGTGCGGATCTAAAAATCTCATCCTGCCAATCTGTTCCATTTCCCACTGCAGCAACTGCTGCAGGATCGTCATAGAAATCGGGATATTTATACCGGTAGCCGGAAGGCCGATTTACAACAGGATCAGTAATTTGTGCACCCGGAACACTTTCGATGTATTTCCTGTTAAAGGCTTCTTTGTTAACTTCAATAAACTCTTGAGCATTCATCAGATCCAAAGTTTTAGCAACGGTTTGAAAGCCGGCGTAGCTATCAAGTTGAATTTTACTTTCGCCCCTTTTACCTGATTTAGTTGTTATTAAGATTACTCCGTTTGAAGCTCTTGAGCCATATATAGCGGCTGCTGATGCATCTTTTAACACCTCAATGGATGCAATGTCATTAGGATTAAGAGTGGACAGATCACCTGTAATAGGAAATCCATCAATAACATAAAGAGGATTGCTGTTAGCAGTAATAGATGCTGCTCCACGAACACGTATAATTGCACCTTTCCCCGGTGAACCGGAACCTTGTTGTACCGATACCCCACTTATCTGGCCTGCGAGGGCTTGGGTTGCATTTGAGACATTTAAGTCCTTTATGTTATTGTCAGAGAGTTGTCCTACCGAGCCTGTAAGATCTGTTCTTCTAACTGTTCCATACCCAATTGCTACCACTTCCTCCAATCCTATACTCTCTTCCTCCATCTTCACCGTAAAGGTGGTTCTGTTATCAATTTCAATTTCCTGTGTATGCATACCCACAAAAGAGAAGGAAAGGATTTCAGCATTTGCAGGGATAACAAGGGTGAAATTACCGCTGCCATCTGTGATAGTGCCAATAGTAGTTCCTTTAACAACCACAGTGACTCCTGGTAAAGGTAACCCGCCGGGGTCGGTCACTGTGCCGGTCACTGTCTGTTGTTGTGCAATTGCATAAGATGCACAAAAAAGCAGAAATGCAATAATACTTGCAATGCGTTTTGATTGAAACATTTTTTTTCTCATAGACAATAGATTTTTATAATTATAGATTAATTGAGAATTTTTAATCTCTGTGAAAAGCAACATAATAAGATTAAAAAATAAAAGCTTTCACCTTTAACGCTCTTAAATTGAATTTTTAAAAGGTAATACAGGAACTTCCATTTACGGCAGCTACAAACTGGTAATACATTACATAACAAATTATGCTCCCTAAATTCAGCCAATTGATTGCAGTGCCAGTATACATATTTTAGCTGATGAAGTATCCGGGAAGCATAGAATTTTTTAGATGCAACACTGAATGATTTATCAATATTAGCAAGATTCATAAGTATATGCATTCAGGTTAACAGCTTCTTTAAGCTTTCCCGAAGTTGTAGGAAGGCTTGAGTATCAAGTTTGTAATAATTAAAAATTCAATGAGAACTATGTAGATAATGTTTGGTTCAGGATATAATTTTTTGCGCATAATGTATATGTTCAGATTTAAATACTGGTTCTATTTATGTGCACCAAGTTAATTAACTTTTAGATATGTGGAGGTATATAATTTGAAAAAAGAGAAAATTATATACCATAATATGTTTTACAACATGAGTTTGATTCATCTGATCAATAAAAAGATTTAGCATGAAGGTTTTTTTAGAAAAGGAAAAACGGGAATGACGTGCTTAGAATTATATAACCCCGGTTAGGGAATTGGTGATTCTTTAAAGGAGTTATGTTTACTGTAAAAGGAACTCATTCCTTTATCAATTTAATCAATCTGAAATTTCCATTAAAATCAGCTTCTAAATCTGATTGAATGATTAAACCGGTCGTATCAATAATAGAGTGTGCATCTTTTGTGATATCAGAAAAAAAGAAACTTGTGAATATATTTATTACGCTTCGAAACAGTGAAACTTTTTTATGATTGCGGATAAATTTATCATAAATTATTGTCTGACCGCCTTTCTTTAAAACTCTTTCTGCTTCTTGTATGCAGGCTACAGGATCAGGAATTACAGTGAGTATTAGATGTAGAATCACAAAATCAAAGGAATTTTCAGGGAACCCTAAATTT
>DASRQG010000008.1:0-21617 GCA_035645995.1 Mariniphaga sp.
TTACGGGTAAAAAAATCTACTTCAGTAGGAAGAATTGAACCGCCACCTTCTAAAATCTGGCAACGGCACATTGCGCACGTTCCACCACCACCACATGCTGATGGTAGAAGGATTTTATTATTGCTCAGTGTCGAAAGCAGAGTATTTCCGGGTTCTGTTACAATTTCTCTCTCGCCCTCGTTAATTGATATTTTAACATCACCTGATGGTGTTAGTTTTTTCTTTACATAAAGTAATATAGCAACCAGGAAGACTATAACTGCCAGGAATACTGCCACACTGGCTATAATAACAGTAGTTTGAGTCGAAAGCAATAGCATTTAAAAAATATTTTATTTTTACAACTGAATTCCCATAAATCCCATAAAGGCAAGGCCCATCAAGCCTGTAACTATAAATGTAATCCCCAGTCCACGTAGTGGTGGAGGTACATTTGAATATTGTAGTTTCTCTCTAATGGCAGCTATACCTACAATAGCTAAAAACCATCCAATACCTGAACCAAAACCATATACTGTAGCTTCTCCTACATTAAAAAAAGCTTTTTGTTGCATAAACAGAGCTCCTCCCATTATAGAACAGTTTACTGCAATAAGTGGAAGGAAAATACCCAACTGCGTATAGAGTACCGGAGCGAACTTTTCTACAACCATTTCTACCAACTGAACCATTGCTGCAATAACTGCAATGAACATGATGAATGATAAAAAGCTTAAATCAACCTCCGCAAGCGAAGGATGAAGCCATGCCATTGCACCTTCTTGTAAAATGTAATTTTCCAGCAAATAGTTAACAGGAACTGTAATGGTAAGTACAAAGATCACAGCAAAACCTAATCCGGTTGCTGTTTTTACTGTCTTTGAAACTGCCAAATAAGAACACATGCCCAGGAAATAGGCAAAAATCATGTTCTCAATGAATATCGATTTGACAAATATATTAATCAGATTCTCCATGACATTTTATACTTTACCTGTTAATCTTCAATTAATTTTCGATCACGGGCTCTTTGTACCCAAATAATTATTCCAATGGTTATAAGGGCCATCGGAGGCAATATCATCATGCCATTGTTTTCATAAAAACCACCATTGGCGATATACCAACTGTTAGGAATAATTTGGTAGCCGTAAATTGAACCTGAACCAAATAATTCACGGACAAATCCTACAATTATTAAAATAAGGCCATAACCTGCAGCATTTCCGACACCATCTAATAAAGATGGCCACGGACGGTTGCCCAATGCAAAAGCTTCAAGCCTTCCCATGATTATACAGTTAGTGATGATCAAACCAACAAATACTGAAAGCTGCTTGCTTACATCGTAAACAAAAGCTTTTAGTACCTGGTCAACCAAAATTACCAATGATGCAATAATCACCAACTGTACAATGATTCTAATCCTGTTTGGGATTGTATTACGCAGCAGCGATGTGATTACATTTGCAAGTGCCATTACCGCAACAACCGATAATGCCATAACTACTGATGGTTTTAACTGTGCTGTTACTGCAAGCGCTGAACAGATACCCAGAACCTGCACTGTGATAGGGTTGCTACCGCCCAGTGGATCGGTAATCAACTTCATATTTCTTTTTGAAAATAATGCTTCACTCATGTCTTACGATTTTTTTCGGGTTATAAATTCTTTATAGTCGGCAAAACCATCCTGTAGCATATCCTGTAAGCCTTTACTGGTAATAGTTCCACCCGAAATACCATCTACACTATGTTCTTCAGGTGCACTTTGCCCAACTTTGGTAACTGTGATAGAAACCAAATCTTCCGATTCATTGAAAATTTGCTTTCCGATAAAATCTTCCTGAAACCAACCGGTAGCAATTTCTGCACCCAATCCGGGTGTTTCTCCCTGGTGATCGAAATTTGCTCCATAGATTGTGTTCATGTCTTCTTCCAGGGCTACAAAACCCCATATTGGTCCCCATAATCCGGCACCTCTCATTTCTAATATATATTTTAATCCATCTTCAGCTTTAAATTCAAATACAGGCAGAAGTCTCTCCTCAACAGGTTTAGCCCTCTCATTTCGTAAATTGATTGTAAATGCATCAACGCCCTCTACAATCTCTCCATTCGCATTAACTACATATTCATTTTGAATTCGTTCTGAGTAGATTTGTTCTGCATCTGCCGGAGTTGTTCTGATATTTACAGATGCCAGTATGTTCTGCATCCTTTCAATTTCCACATTTCTGTTCTGAAAGGGTCTCAAGGTCATTGCAATTGTCGCCAGAATGGCAGCAACCAAAATTACCATGGCTGAGGCATAAATGAATGTATATTTGTTGCTATTTCTATCCATTGTATTGTTTTTTTTATGCTGTTACTTTGGCTCGTTTAACCCGACGTCTAACATGCCCCTGTACTACATAATGGTCTATTAGTGGTGCAAATGTATTCATCAGTAAAATAGCCAGCATCATTCCTTCGGGGAACGCCGGATTTACAACACGAATCAATATTGCCAGGATTCCAATAAGAAAACCATAAATCCATTTACCCTTTTCAGTTTGCGCTGCTGATACGGGATCGGTAGCCATAAATACTGCACCGAACATAAAGCCGCCTAGCAATAAGTGCTGCCAGAAAGGCAACGACATATAAAAATTATTTCCACCAAAAATGTTAAGGATAAGTCCCATAACCACACCACCAGCTAATGTCGACAACATTATTTTCCAGTTCCCGATACCTGTCACAATTAAGATCAAGGCACCGATTAAAATGGCGATAACGGATGTTTCACCAATCGATCCGGGAATAAATCCAAAAAATGCATCGGCAACACTAAAGTTAAATCCATCCTCTGCCATAGCAGTTGCTGCATCTGCCATTGGTGTTGCACCGGTAAATCCGTCAACAACACGATCTCCTTTATCAAGAGCAACCCACACAGCATTACCCGACATTTGAGCCGGATAAGCAAAAAACAGAAACGCACGGGCTACTAAGGCAGGATTCCAGATATTCATACCGGTACCTCCAAATACTTCCTTTCCGATTATCACTGCAAAAGCTGTCGCTACACCTACCATCCAAAGTGGCGTTTCAACAGGCATCACTAACGGTATTAACATCCCAGTTACCAGAAAACCTTCGTTCACTTCATGTCCCCGCATTTGGGCAAACAAAAACTCCAGCCCTAACCCTATAGCGTAAGAGACTATTACTATAGGTAATACTTTTATAAGTCCATAAAGAAAAATATCCCAAAAACCTGTTTCAGCAAGTTCGCCAATTGCTAAAAAATGTTGATAACCTACATTATACATTCCAAACAATAAAGCCGGAACCAGTGAAAGTACCACGATAGACATGGCACGTTTCAGGTCAATATAATCGTGTACATGGGTGCCTGTTTTGGCTGTGGTTTTAGGCACAAAAAGAAAAGTGAAAAAAGCATCATGAACAGAATGGAGCCAATGATATTTTGCCCCTTTCTGCACATAAGGCTTCGTTCTTTCAAATAAGTTTTTTAAGGATTCCATCTGATTGCCACTATTTTAATATTTTTTGCAATAATTATCCAAGTTCTTTTATCATCGTATTGATTCCCCTGCGAACTATCTCCTGAACTTTAGTTTTGGAGGCACAAACATATTCGCATAAAGCAAGGTCTTCTTCAATTACTTCATATATACCAAGTTGTTCCATTTTGTCAATGTCATTAGCCATTACTGCTTTAATTAAGATTACCGGTAACAGATCCATCGGAACAACTTTCCTGTATTGATCAGTTAATACGAGTGCCCTGTCGCCTCCATGAAGGTTTGCATTCAATACATATTCTTTCTTTGGAAACAATTTCGATAAAAATGCTCTTGTTGAACTAAATTTATCAATCCCCGGTTCTGCCCAACCAATAAATTCATAATCATCACCTTCGGGTATAACCGTCACTTGTGAATCAAAGAAACTCATATAATCATGGGATTTAACTCTGCTCCCTGTAAGAACATTTCCACTTATTATTCTTTGTTTATAATCTGCTTGTTTCAACCGCTTATCAGTGATTATTGAAACAGGTGCTCCTAACAGTGTTTGAAGATACTTTGGTTTTTCAACCTCCGACCCGGTAAGTGCATAAACTTTAGTGAAATCCAATTTTCCTGTTTCAAAAAGCCTTCCTATAAAAAGAACATCCTGTGGATTTACTGTCCATACTACCTCACCTTTGTTTATCGGTGAAATATGATGAATTTGTACACCCACATTACCAGCAGGGTGAGGGCCACTAAAACGATGAATATCAGCATTTTTAATATTTGTAAATACTGAAGTTTCATTAACACCCAAAGTTACGTTCCTGCCTGCTAACCTGGCCAGAACATCAATTCCGGTCTGAAATGTACCCAACTGGCCTTCTATAACAAAATTATAATCAGGTGCTAAAGGTGCTGTATCGAAAGTTGAAACAAAAATTGCTTTAGGTTGCTCAGAGGGCGATGCTATTATTCCATAACGACGCCGCCGGATGAATGGCCATAATCCACTTTTCAATAGGAGTTCTTTGATCGCTTCAGCCGATAATTTTGAAGGTTTGGCTGTTTCAAATTCAAGAGTGCCTGATTGAGAATCGACTTCAATTACTACTTCAAGTATTTTACGGCGTTCTCCCCTGTTAATGGAAGCAACTTTACCTCCTGCTGGAGCAGTAAACAATACTTCGGGATGATACTTATCGTAGAACAACGTTTCGCCAGCTTTAACTTCTTGTCCCGGCTTTACGCGTATCTTGGGCGTGAGTCCTGGAAAATCGGTGGGCTTAATGGCTACCATGGGTGGAATTGGAAGGGTTTCAAGAACTTTTTCTGCTCTTCCCTTAATTTTTATATCCAGCCCTTTCCTTAACTTAATGACTTCTGACATTTTATCAAGATCGTATTATGTTTTCAGGGTGACAAAAGTAAATAATAAAACAACTAATAACAACGTTAAATATCATGAAAAAACAAGAGTTTAGATATTGTTCATACTGCATTGTCTATTCTTCAAAATGAGTTAATTTTATTTTTAAATTGCACCGGTTATCGTAAATTTATATAAATGGTAGTTCGAAAAATTACAACAGTATCCATCTTCATTTTGTTCTTCCTGATTAATAATTTAAAGGCTCAGGAAGAACATTACTACTATGAAGATGCTGTTTTTAATGATGATATAAAAACTGTATTAATGCATCGTAAAGGTTTTGAGCTTTCAAATCCTGTTTGGCAAATGGGAGAAGAGGTACCCCTGGAGATGAAATTTGATGATTTGTCGGGTGAAGTTAAAAATTATTATTACACGATTATTCATTGTGATGCCGACTGGAACGAAAGTTTTATCCCTCAAAGTGATTATATCGATGGTTTTTTCGATAACCCGCTTAATGATTATGCCCGATCATTCAATACCACTTTTAGTTATATAAATTATAAGCTTTATCTGCCTAACGAAGAGGTGCGTTTCAAACGCTCCGGAAATTATGTCCTGGTTGTTTATGAAGGAGGTGACAAAGAGAATATAGTCTTAACTAAAAAGTTTCATGTCGTTGAACCTTTGGTTGAGGTAGAAGGTACGGTAAGGCGTGCTACTCACGATGCATTTAAAGGGGCTAACCATGAGGTAGATTTTACGGTCTTTCATGAGAAGTTGAATATTATTAATCCACACCAGGAAGTTAAAGTTGTGGTTCAGCAAAATAACCGCTGGGATAATGCAATTACTGATCTTCAGCCTCTTTTTATACGCGACCGCGCTTTAATTTATGATTATAATCGTGAGAATGTCTTTCCTGCCGGTAATGAATTTCGATATTTCGATAACCGCACCAACAGAGTGAATGGAGAGAATGTTTTTACTACAGAATTTCATCGTCCATACTATCATAAAACTTTAAAAACTGATGAGGTGCGTTCTAATAAACCTTTCTTTCCCTATAAAGAAATGAATGGTAGTTATGTGGTAGAAAGCCAGGATAGAGAAGTGGAGGACCCTGATACAGAATGTGATTACACATTTATCCATTTTACTTTGCCGCTTGAATCAGTATTGCTTGGTGGTAGCGTAAATGTTTTTGGTGCATTAAGCAACTGGAACGCCAATAAAACAAATGAAATGACCTGGAATTTTGAAACAGGAGCCTATGAGCTTACCATGCTTCTCAAGCAAGGCTATTATAATTATATGTACGTATATGTGCCTCAGGGTGCCATGGTGGCTGATCATACTAACCTTGAAGGGAGCTTTTGGGAAACAGAAAATGATTATCAGATTCTTGTCTATTACCGTGAGCAATCAGGCCGCTATGACCGACTCATTGGTTATCGTGTTTTGAACTCAGTTACCAATAGATTTTGATTGTATTGTAGGATTGAAAAACTACTTTTATCTGGTCTCGAAATCCATACTTCATCCATACATCGTCCAGATTAAATTCAATTCCAACTGGAGAAACACCGGAGTTGGTATGGTAGAAAACTATATGGAAAGATGGTGAAAATTACACAATTCTAAATCAGCATATAGTAAAACTGATAATAATACGTGAAATGATGTATTGTTTTAGCCGGCATAAATTCCGATATTAAAAATTGGGTGGTATTACCATAATGAAATAATCTGTTTGCGAATCAAGATGTGTTTAACTTGATGAACATACAAGACATTTTGGTGTTTTATTTTAGTTAACTAAAACAAACAGAATGAGAAAGCAGATTTTTCGCTATTTGCTGGCCGGAGTGCTTGCAATTGCATTTGCCTTTCTTCCCTCGCAAGGTTTTTCCGTAATATTTTATGTAGATCACAATGCTGCAGGAGCCAATGATGGCAGTACCTGGACAGATGCATTTCCAAATCTTCAGGATGCATTGGAAGTTGCTGTTTCAGGTGATGAAATTTGGGTGGCCCAGGGTGTTTATAAACCTGAAAATGTGATCGATTTGGATAATGATGGAGTATTGGATCCGCGGGAAGCGGTTTTCCATATTCCTTCCGGAGTAGCCCTGTATGGTGGTTTTGTTGGCACAGAAATGTCGGTTGAGGAACGTGACTGGCAGGCTAATCTTACCATTTTGAGTGGAGATATTGACGACAATGATCTGAATGCTGATGGTAATTTTATTGCCGAAAGCATCACTGACGTGGCAGGTGGAAATTCCTTTCACGTTATCTATACCGAAAATGCCGATTCTGAAACCCGTCTTGATGGGTTTGTAGTTACTGCAGGGCGAGCTCATCTAGATGCGTTTATGCCTTTCGATTATCCGAACACTTCAGGTGGTGGTTGGTATAACCTACTCAGTAATCCCTCTAATTCCAGCAGCCCAACCATTGCTAATTCATCCTTTCAGGGTAATTATGCAAAATCAAATGGCGGGGCATTTTACACCACCCCCGGCTCAGCAGGGGCTGAGAGTTCATCTTTGATCGAAAATTGTGAATTTTCAGGTAATGCATCTGGAAATTCCGGAGGAGCTCTATACATTGGTTCCTTCTCTCTGGGTACCTATGAACCACAGATTGTAGATTGCAGGTTCATCGGAAATGAAACTTACAGGAATGGTGGAGCAATTTATTTATTGGGTGATGCAGCCGAAATAAGTTCATCCTTGTTTGAAAATAATGAGGTGACAGCCATTTCCACTGATGATTCAACACTTCCGGGATCAGGAGGGGCTGTTAGAATGGTAGCTTCCAAAGCAGTATTTACAAAGTGTATGTTTATTGATAATACAGCAACCGGGAATCCTACCGGTGCCTATGAAGGTGGAGGCGGAGGAGCAGTATATATGTCGGTGAATGAACCTCAGACAAGTTCTCTTGGATCTTCTATACCTCAATTTATTTCATGTGGTTTTTACTCTAATTATTCTGGAGGAAATACAGCTTCATGGGGTGGTGCAGTTTTATATTTGAGTGATGGTGGGATACTTGCACCATTTTTTGTGAATTGTGTATTCAGCGATAACGAAGCCTCAAACCATGGTGGTGCTGTAGCCGGTTTTACCAGGGTGATTTCAGAACCGGTAGGTTTCGATGCTGCACTGGAACCTGTATTTACTAATTGTACTTTTTCCCAAAATGAAGCCGGACAATTAGGAGGTGCTATATATCATAATGGATATGAGTTTGACGGGACACAGATATTAAATGCTGTTATAGAAAATTCAATTCTTTGGGGAAATACTGCTGTTAATGATGGTAATGAAATATTCTTAAACGGGAATCAGATTGTACGATATTCATTGGTTGCCGGTTCGGGAGGAAGTGGTGGCGGTTGGGATACTGATATGGGTGCAGACGGAGGTAATAATACCAATTTAAATCCTCATTTCATAAATCCTTCTAATCCATTAGGCCCGGATGATCTGCCTGCTACAACAGATGATGGATTACGTTTGTACCAGTTTTCTAATGCCGTGAATGAAGGTGATAACACTGCTCCCGGACTTACCGGAATTACTGAAGATTATATAGGCACCAGTCGTATCCATCATGGAGTGGTTGACATGGGAGCTTACGAACGGTCGGGATTTATTATTCCTAATTTAGATTTTGTATGGATATTAAATTGGAGGCCAATTCAACCTCCTTGCCTTACCTGTCCGGATGTGTGGGGCTTTTTGTTGCATCGTGTTTTGGATTTAGGCCCTCATTACGTTTGGAAAGAACAGGGGCAGTTTATGCGTAAAGGCAAAAGTGCCATATTGACGGGTGAAATAATGAACATCAAAGATACAGAGGCAAGCTTTAAAGTTCATATTGTATTGGAACGGGAACACGATTGGGAAAGATGGAAACGGCAACAGGGAACCTGGTTTGCAGAAACTAAAGAGGCCAAAGAAGCTGCTAAAGAATTCCATCAAACATGGAAATTCTGGACACTTTCCCCTAAAAGCTACCTCGAAGGAACAGGGAAAATTAAAGGAACTTTGAAACTTCATCATGTAAATTCAAAAAGAAAGACAGGGTTCCAGGTCGGTATGGGGGCTAATGCTATGGATGCTGATTTCGGAATGGCTGCTCTTTTTAATTTTAATGGAAAACTTTCTTACAAAGGGAAAAAAATCCATATGAAAGGGAAGGGAACAATGAATTTTGATGGTATCCCTTGTGAAGAAAATTGCAGGGATCAATTTCTTAAACGGCCCGTTGCATGGGAGAATCCCGGGAAAATCAATAAGCCACCAGGTTTAAACGGGATATTTGTTGATGGTGTTCATATTTACCCGGTACCTGCCCGCAATTCTCTCACTCTTGAATCAGATAATCAGCAGAATGGTTCTTCATTAGTAAAAATACTTGATGCTAATGGAAAGGTTTTAAAGGTGGAAAAATGGAACCGTAATGCTAATCAGGTTACTATAGATTTAAACAGGCTGCACAAAGGGCTGCATTTTATTCAGGTAGTGTCTGAGAATGGAAAAGATGGTTTCACTAAACAGTTTATTAAAGAATAGGTTTTATAAAAAAAATAGTTGGTAATATTGATTTACCAACTTCTTGTAAAATCATTTTCTTAATTTCGGCCTTTGAAAATTCCGGCTAAGATGAAATTAAAAGTATTGATTTTACTGTTGCTGGCTTACGGTTTTACAATGTGCCGTAAGCCGGCTGCTTATTTTTATAATGAAGGTTATATTTATGGTACCATATATCATGTTGTTTATGAAAGTCCTGAAGGTGAAGATTTTCAGGATGAAATTGATAATCAACTTAATGAGTATAACAAAATATTTTCAACTTACGATCCTTCAGCTCAAATTTCACAGGTGAATAACAACCAGCCGGTTCAACTGGATGATTTATTTTTACGTTGTTTTAAAAGGTCAATGGAAATTTCAGAATTAACGGATGGTGCTTTTGACATTACAGCCGGACCATTAGTAAATGCCTGGGGTTTTGGTCCTGATGAGAAATCAAGAATGACACAGGAAATAATCGACAGTCTGAAGAATATTACAGGATATCAAAAAATTAGACTTGTTGACGGAAGAATTGAGAAAGAATTTCCGGAGATGAAACTTGATATGAGTGCTATAGCCAAAGGTTTCACATGCGATTTAGTGGCAGAATTTCTTGATTCTAAAGGTTGTGAAAATTATATGGTTGAAATTGGAGGAGAGGTGGTGGCAAAAGGGATGAATGAAAAGGGTAAGGTATGGACAATAGGTATTAGTCGTCCTGATGAAATGGCATTTTTTACCTCTACTGAGATTCAGGCAAAAGTAAAACTTGCCGATAACGCGCTGGCAACTTCAGGTAACTACCGGAATTATTATGTGGAGGATGGTAAAAAGTATGCCCATACTATTGATCCTTCAACGGGATATCCTGTTCAGCACAGTTTGTTAAGTACAACAGTGATTGCTGACAGTTGCATGGATGCTGATGCTTTTGCAACTGCATTTATGGTAATGGGGTTAGAGAAATCAATTGAAACAGCTAATAAAATTCCTGGTCTGAAGGTTTATTTTATTTATTCTGGGGAAGAGGGCGAACATTTATTTTATATGTCTGAAAATTTCAAAGAATATTTAGTACAATAAAAATTTATAGTTGGATATTCCCTTTATCGACTCCAACAATTTTTATATTCCTAAAGTCAATTTGTTGATTAATTTGAGCTTGCTCAAATCGATCCTGAGTTTTTGCACACGAAATGCCTTGTTTTTGCAGGTATGGATTACCTCCAACATGTGTGTTCGGAAATTTACCTCCTTTTTTAAATATAATTTGGACGGCCATTCCTAAGAAACCAATCGCAACCAGTGCAACTGCTAAACCTATAATTATAATTAATTCCATATTTTTATCTCTTTTGTTCTACAAAAATAGTTGATAATTATTTATACTCAAAAATTGATCCTAAATTAACAGTTAAATTTGCTTGTTATTAATTTTGTATTCGAAAATCATTAATGATCGAGGTTTTTACTAATTTTAATCCTTTAATTAAACAAGAAACCATGGAAAGACATATCAACATTGTTGCGGCATTAAACATCGGCCTTAGCATATTAGGAATATTGGTAGGGTTTTCAGTTTTTGGTATACTATATTTTGTAGGAGATATTTCTGCTGATCAGGAAGCACAGCTCATTCTTTCAATAATTTCGAGGGTCTTAATGGGCTTTATGATATTATTGAGCATTCCTGGATTGATTGCCGGAATCGGTTTATTTAAACGTAAAGAATGGGCCCGCATTCTTACCCTTATTATCTCTGTAATTTCATTATTAAATTTCCCGTTGGGTACAGCTATTGGTATATATTCTATTTGGGCTTTAGTACATCCCGAAGTTATTGATAATTTTAAAACAGATCGAAGTGCAGGTACAGTATGATATTTTAATTAAAGGCAGGGTGCAAGGAGTTGGATTCAGGATGTATGCTCAAAAGCAGGCAAATGATTATAACATCACCGGATGGGTTAAAAATATGCCTGATGAAAGCGTGAGGGTATTAGCCTGCGGAGATGAGGCAGATATGAAAATGTTTCTGGATGCTCTTAATTCAGGGCCTCCTATGAGTAATGTATCAGAATTTATTAAATCAAGAATTCCTAATCCGGAATCATTTATTGGGTTTAAGATTAAATATTGATTGAAACTGAAGTAATTGGAGTAGTGTCAATAATATTTCATTAAAAGAAGGATATTATAAATAAAAGGTGTTTTACCAGAATAGAAGGATGATAACTATAAGGTTCAAATAAGACTCGTTCATAATCCTTATTTGATGTAGCTCCACCAAATTTTAACTGAATTACAAAATTAAATTAGGGGAAGCATCTCACTGATTGAGATTTAACCTATCATATCACAATACATTAGAGAATGAAAAATTACCACCTGACACCTGAGGAATTCAGGGAACAAGGAAAACAAGTGATTGATTGGATCGCTGATTATTACGAAAATATTGAACAGTATCCTGTATTATCGCAAGTTAAGCCGAAGGAAATAGAAAACAGCCTGCCTGAAAGTGCACCTCAAAGAGGTGAATCATTTAAGCAGGTAATGGAAGATATTAATTCGAAGATTATGCCGGGCATAACCCATTGGCAATCCCCTAATTTCTTCGCATTTTTTCCATCAAATACTTCATTTCCGTCGATTCTGGGTGATTTAATTTCTTCCGGATTGGGTGTACAGGGTATGATATGGGCAACCAGCCCGGCGGCAACAGAGCTGGAGACGCGGGTACTTGACTGGTTGGCTGAAATGATGCGTTTGCCTGAGAAGTTCTTTTCAGCTTCAACCGGAGGCGGGGTTATCCAGGATACGGCTTCTACATCGGCCCTCACAGCTGTAATAGCTGCACGTGAACGTGCAACAGGGTTTAATGGCAATCGGAAAGGAGTACGGCAAAATTTGGTTGCTTATGTTTCATCACAGACTCATTCTTCTTTGGAGAAAGCCATTAAAATGGCTGGTATCGGGATAGACAATCTGCGAATTGTTGATGTTGATGAAAATTTTGCAATGCGGCCTGATATTTTGAAATCCCTTATTAGTGAGGATAAATTAAACGGGAATATACCATTCTTTGTCTGTGCAACTTTAGGAACTACTTCTTCAAATGGGATTGATCCGATTCGTAAAATTGGTGAAATTTGCAGGGAAGAAAATCTATGGTTGCATGTTGATGGTGCCATGTCGGGTACTGCAATGATTTGTCCCGAATTTCGCCATTATTTGGATGGAATTGAACTTGCCGACAGCTTTACTTTCAATCCCCATAAATGGATGTTTACCAACTTCGATTGTGATGTGTTTTGGGTAGGTAACCGAAACGAATTGATTAATACTTTTTCCATTTTACCCGAATACCTTAAAAACAAGGCTACTGAATCGGGAGCTGTATTTGATTATCGTGATTGGCATGTTCAATTAGGACGGCGATTCAGAGCTTTAAAATTATGGTTCGTAATTCGTCACTACGGAGTTGAAGGATTGCAATATCACATCAGACAACATGTTTCGATGGCACAGGAGTTTGCCGGCTGGGTAAAAGATTCAAAAGATTATGAACTGGTAACGATTCCACCGCTTAACCTGGTTTGCTTCAGACATAAAAAGGGAGATGATTTTAATATGCAACTCATGAATGCTGTGAATGATACGGGAAAAGCTTATTTTACTCATACAAAATTAAATGGCAAGGTTGTATTGCGTTTATGTGTAGGACAGACTCATACGGAGGAGAAACATGTTAAGCAAACCTGGGAGCTTATAAAATCTACTGCTGAAATATTTTAAGAATTTTAACAACTTTTGATAAGACGGTAATTGACGGTGTGACAATTAGTTTCAATTATTCGGTTCCCAATGTAAGGTTGTTAGTTTTAGGCAATGATCATATTTTTGATATTTTTACAGTTAAATCAGAATTATAGCAGAAGTGAGGTGCCTTAAGGTCATATTGTTTTTCTTATTGGTAAGTATTAGTACATACGGACAGGAAATTCTTATGCCGGAACTTCCGGAGAAGGATACAGTACAGCTGCAATTAGAGCGGGATATGCTCTACAGGCAACTTCTTTCGGGTTCGTTTATGTCCACAGACCTTTTACAACCATTTACGGTTCCACAGGTTGATTTTAATGCAAGTTTGTCAGAACGCTGGAATCTTGATTCCTTTGATTTTAAGCAAAATCTTTTACAGCCTGAAGATATCAGATTAGGATTTATTGGCCCTCTTTTTACACCGTTTATAAGAGAAGGAACTGTATTGAGCAGTGCTGCTTATCAGTTAAATGACCGATTTAAGGTAGGAGGCTATAGTTTTGGTGCTAATTCAATTTTTACTGCACCTTTTCCTAATCAGGGATTCAATAATTTTGATGTACACGGATCAACTTTATTCATGCAGTATAAAGTCTCAAAAAATTTCAAAATTGAGACAAGAGTAAATGTGACCCAGGGATATGGGCCAGGTTTTTAAAAATGGATGATTTGTATAATATCCTCCACATCAAAAAACTAATTTTATAATGCTTACGGTATATAAAGCGTCTGCAGGTTCGGGTAAAACATTCCAATTGGTGGGTGAATATCTGAAGCTGATAATGAAAAATCCACAGAACTACAAAAATATTTTAGCAGTTACCTTTACAAATAAGGCTACTACTGAAATGAAAAATCGTATTCTGGAACAATTAAACCTCCTGTCGGGAAGTGACGATTCTCCTTATATACCAATGCTCATGTCGGAGCTTTCACTGAATAATGTACAGATCAGAAGTCGTTCAAAATTTGCTCTTAAAAATATTCTTCATGATTATAGTCGATTTTCAATAAGCACAATAGATGCCTTTACGCAAAGAATTATTAAAGCCTTCAATCGTGAAATGGGTATATCACCCTACTTTGTTCTTGAGCTTGATAATGATATGATTCTGGAGGAGGCTGTTGATAAACTACTTTCAAGAGTTGACACAGATCTTCAATTGAGGAACTGGCTGGTTGAATTCAGCCGGGAGAAGATCATGGAAAACAGAAGCCAACAGATTGATAAGGATATATTACATCTGGGGAAGGAGCTGTTTAAAGAGAAGTTTCAGATATTTTTTCCTGAGGATGATAAAACCGCTTATACACGAGAGAATATAAATGACCTTCGTGCACAGCTTGATAAAATTATTGCTGTATTTGAACATACCCTCCAGTCGAAGGCAAAAGAGTGTATGCAGCATATTGAAAATAATGGTTTTACAGTAGAAGATTTTTCGTATAAGTCGACAGGAGTGGCAGGTTATATCAATAACCTTGCAGCGAAGAATTTTAAGGAACCAAAAACAAGAGTAACTGGTGCTGCAGAATCTACTCAAGTCTGGATCGCAAAGAAGCATGCTCAGAAACTGCAGCTTGAACAATTGGTAGAAGAAAAATTAAGGCCACTGCTTAAGAATATTTTAGTTTATTATTTCGACAATGAAATCCGGTATTATACTGCAGTAGAAGTAAAAAAGCATTTACGTATTCTGGGAATATTAACTGATCTGAAGGAAGAAATAAGAAAGCTTTTACATGAAAAAGGACTATTACAATTATCAGATTCTAATCTATTGTTGAGCAAGATTATTGGAGACAGTGATTCGCCTTTTGTTTATGAAAAAATAGGGAACCACTATGATTATTATATGCTTGATGAATTTCAGGACACATCTCAGTTGCAATGGAACAATTTTAAACCTTTAGTTTCGAATGCTCTTTCTGAGGGCAATAAGGTTCTGCTTGTGGGTGATGTCAAACAGGCAATATACCGATGGAGAAACAGTGACTGGAATATTCTTGCTTCAAGAATTAATTCAGATTTCCCATTATTCCCGCCTGCTACTATATCATTGGAGAAGAATTGGCGGAGCCGAAGAAACATTATAGAATTTAATAACAACGTTCTTAAAGCTTTATTGCAAATCTTTGAAATTAGTTTGTTCAAAGATATTGAGAGCCGGCAATATCTTGATAAATTTAAGAACGTCTATCGTGAGTATTATCAGGAACCGGGGAAGCCTGAAGCTGAATCGGAAGGTTGGGTCAACATTCAATTCCTGGAGGACGAGGAGTTTAAAAAACATTCTGCCCTCTTATTAGTCGATCAGGTAAAAAAATTGCAGGATAAAGGGCTAAATGCATCTGATATTGCCATATTGATTCGAAAAAAAGAGGAGGGAGCTGTATTGGTGGAAACATTTATGGAAGCTGCCAGGGATCCTCATAATGAGAAGTATAACCTTACGGTACTGTCGAATGAATCATTGTTTTTATATGCCTCCAAAGGAGTAAATTTTATCATTCTTATAATTGAATTACTGATCGATCCGGAAGGTAAAATTCAAAAGACAGCATTGTTGTATTTATGGTTATCATGGCTCAAACCTTTTCTTGATAACAAAGTTCAATCTTCACCGGGATCAGATACAATTTCTTCAACATCTGCCTTGATGAATTTAGATTCTAATGACATGTTTGAATCAGAATTAGGTTCAAAATTTAGTCAGATCGAAGAGAATATTAAACTTTCATCCCTTGACGAAGCTATAATAAGAATTTGCAAATCATTTGGATTGTTTACTATTGGTTCCGAGCTTCCTTTTATACAATCATTAATAGACCGTGCAGCAGAATTGAAAACATCATTGTCGAATGATCTTTCTAACTTCTTGTTTTGGTGGAAAACCAAAGGGTACAACACTTCTGTAAACATTAATGATGAAGTTGATTCAATAAGGCTTTTAACCATTCATAAGTCGAAAGGACTTGAATTTGAGGCGGTATTAATTCCATTTTTCACATTCACCAGTAGTTGGCCGGCACAATTGGCTCCAATTTTATGGTGTACACCAGCAATGGAACCATTTAATCAATTTCCTTTATTACCGGTAAAAGCAAATTCACAGCTGGTAAGAACAATTTTTAAAGAAGATTATCTTGAAGAGAAGGTTAACTATCTGATCGACACGTTAAATTTGATTTATGTTGCAATAACCCGGGCAAGATCTGTATTGATCATACATTGTCAGGAACCGGTTGAAAGGAAAGATGGAGAACAAGGTACTGCTGTGAATGCTTTGTTACAAAGTGCTCTGAGTCAAATGGGACTTGAATCGAAATTTGCAGGTTGTTGGAGACAGGAAGACAGGGCCTTTTCATTTGGGGCATTGCCTGAATTCATTTCAGTGGATTCTGCTTCCGAAAATGATCATATCAATACTTACATATTTAATAATTTGGATGACAGAATTCGTTTGAAGTTGAATAGCGAAGGCTTTATAATTGATGGTTTACAGAGCCAGTCTGTTAAGAATTCGGGAAAGTTAATCCATGAAATTCTTTCAAAGGTGAATGTTGCTGATGATGTTGAACTTATTTGCAATAAGTATCTTGCAGAAGGAATAATAAATTCTGCAGAAGGAAAAGTTATAGTAAAAGTTATTCAGAAGGGTTTTGAAAATCCAATGGTAAAAAAATGGTTCGACGGAAATTATGAAGTATTGAATGAAAGGAATCTTTTAACAGCCAAAGGTGTTTTAAGACCCGATAGAATAATGATTTCCGGAAACAAAGCGATAGTTGCTGATTATAAGTGGGGTGATGTTAAGTTGAATGACTACAACTCGCAAGTATCAGGGTATGCTCATATTTTGAAAAAAAGCGGGTATGAGCATGTAGAAGGGTATATTTGGTACATAAATTTAGGAGAAGTTGAAAAAGTGTGTGACCTGAGGTAATTTAATTGGTCGAATTTGGCTCATAAATTTTTGTAATTTTGCGGAGATAGAAAAAACATTTATTCAATTAAGATAAGATGATTCAAAGAATTCAAACGGTTTATATTTTTATTGCTGCTGTACTTACAGCTTTATTATTGGGCCTCGATTTTGCAGAACTGGCAGTTAATGGTGAATGGTATATTTTTAATTCAGGAGGTATTTCTGATGGAGAGAATGTCATTTATAACGGGCTACCGTTAATGGTATTCATTATTTTAATTACCCTTCTTCACCTGGTGGCCGTTTTTATGTACAAAAAACGAATTCTTCAGATCAGATTGCTTTCCTTTACTATCATTTTATTGTTGGGATTATTAGGGATACTATTCTACTTTTTACATTCCGGTTTTGAAAATATCGATGTTGCCTATAAAGTGCCAATGGCATTTCCTTTAATTGCCGTAATTCTTGATTATCTTGCTATTCGGGCTATCGGAAGAGATGAAGCATTAGTGAGAAGTCTTGACAGGATCCGTTAATCGGTCAATTCGTAATGCCGGATAAGTTAAATGGAGGTTGTGCCGGCAGGAAATTTTTTAAATCATGAAAGCTTTAATTTTTGCTGCAGGTATTGGTAGTCGCCTAAAAGAAGAAACTTTATACAAACCCAAAGCGTTGGTTGAAATAGGCGGGAAACCTTTATTGCAGCATGTGATTGAGAAACTGGAGAGTGAAGGCATTTCAGAGTTTGTAGTGAATGTTCATCATTTTCCTGATATGATTGCTGATTTTGTTGGAAAGCTGGATTCCGAAGCTAATATATTCATTTCAGACGAACGTCTTGAGTTACTGGATACTGGAGGTGGATTAAAAAAAGCAGCTTCATTTTTTAAAGACAGCAATGATCCTGTTCTAATGTATAATGTTGATATACTAAGCAATATTAATCTTCCTAAACTGATACAAACGCATCACACATCAGGGGCTTTGGCTACATTGGCTGTACGCAAAAGAAAAACCCAAAGGTACCTGAAGTTTAACCGGCAGCATCGCTTGGTAGGGTGGGTAAACAAGAAATCGGGGGAAAAAAGAGTAGCTGTGAGTGAATCTTTTGAAAATGCAGTTGAAATGGCCTTTAGCGGGATTCATATTGTAAATCAGGAGATATTTAACTTAATGCCGGCAGAAAACAAGTTCTCAATGATTGACCTGTATCTTATGCTCGCAAAAGATTATTTCATTTATGGTTATTATGATGATTCCACGTCCTGGATTGATGTTGGCAAACCTGATTCATTGGCTGAAGCTAGAAGATTCTTCCTGTAAGCTTTCTTCCTGAGATGCAGCATTCAAGCATACTTGTTTTGAATTATGATGTCTAATTACCGATGTTATTTAACCTATCTGTATTGGCAATTAGCTCCGGATTTCGTAATTTACCTATCGTTTACAGTTTTTTGGGTTGAACTAAATGTGATCTGACAGATAAAATCTAAGTGAATGGTAAAACGAATCAGGAGTTGGTTACTACCGGAAATAAATAACAGGGCAGGACTTGTAATTGGATTATTTGTTTTTTGCAGCATATTAATATTTGTTGATCTTGAGCCCGGAAAGCCTGTGATAACACGTACATTTGCTGTTGCCATGCTAATGGCTATTTGGTGGGTAACTGAAGTAATACCACTGTCGGTCACTGCTCTGATTCCTATTGTAGCTTTTCCTTTGTTAGGAATAATTGATGGTAAAACTGTTTCTGAAGCCTACATCAACCACATTATTTTCCTGTTTATAGGAGGTTTTATAATGGCTTTGGCCATGGAAAGATGGAATTTGCATAAACGAATTGCTTTGAATCTGCTGAATTTAGTTGGAGTTAGCCCGGCTCGTATCTTATTTGGTTTTATGTTTTCTTCTATGCTCCTTTCAATGTGGATATCGAATACGGCAACAACTATGATGATGATTCCTATAGTTACCTCTATTATCACCAGGATTGAGGAAACTGTAGGTAAAGAAAAAATCACTAAATATGCACCGGGTCTGCTTTTAGGCATAGCATACAGTTCCTCTATTGGAGGTATTTCTACCTTGGTTGGTACTCCTACCAATTTAATATGTGTTAGAATTTTCGCAGTCCTTTTCCCTTCTGCTCCTGAAATATCTTTTACTCAATGGTTCTTGTTTGCTTTTCCAATTACTATAATAATGTTCTTTAGTGCCTTCATTTTACTTTATCTTTTCTTTAGGCCCAGAGAGAGATGGAAAAGATTATCGAAGGATGCTTTTAAAGCAGAATTACACAAACTAGGTAAGGTTGATTATGAAGAAAAGGTAGTCTTTTTACTTTTTCTGCTACTGGCAGCTTTATGGATTACCCGTTCTGACCTGGTTATTGATGGAAACATCATTCGGGGGTGGGCATCCTTCTTTAATCATCCAGCCTATATTAATGATGGTACTGTTGCAATTTTAATCTCTGTGGTGCTTTTCATATGGCCATCAAAGAGTAAACGTGGTGAAGCTATTATGAATTGGGAAACCGCCAACAGGCTGCCCTGGAATATTGTATTGCTTTTTGGTGGCGGATTTGCTGTAGCCATGGGGTTTGAGCATTCGGGCTTGGCAGTGTGGCTTGGTGAACAGCTTTCCTGGATTCGTAATGTCCCTGCTATTGTGTTTGTACTTATAATTGTAGCAGTAATGTCATTCCTTACAGAGTTAACCTCGAATGTTGCCTCCACTCAAATGTTATTACCAATTTTTGCAAGCATCGCACTGGCTACAAGTAATAATCCGTTGTTGTTTATGATACCGGCTACCATCGCTTCTTCCTTAGCATTTATGTTGCCTACAGCAACACCACCCAATGCAATTATATTTGGTGCAGGTAGTATTTCTGTTAATAGAATGCTTCGAACAGGGGTAAGTTTAAATGTTGTGGGAATATTTATTATTACCTTAATTACCTACTTTTTTATAAATCGTTCCTTTGCTATTCATTTTGGAAGTGCAATGGATTGGTTAAAATAATGATCTGAAAAATCTTTTTATAAAGTTGACCAGATACGCGCTAATGAATGCCCGGGGGCTTTAATTTCCAGGTCAAGAAAATATCCAAAGGGTGTTTGTGCTGTATTATATCCTCCATTTTGTAGGCGCTTTTCTGCATGGTCGAATAGTTCTTTTGTGAATCCTGAAGATGCTTTTGATTCTGATAAATGCGCAAAGGAATGCAAAATAACTTTTTGGCAATTGTTCTTCCTGGCACACCATTTCAAATGGTTCACAAGTTTCTTCTCTCTCGATCTAACATCAAACGTTTCATCATCTTCCTCAACCTGGATAAATGCCAAAATAGCGTCATTGAAAGTAGCTCCTTCAGTAACATGTTCTGCTTCATCCAGATTCTTTTGTGCAGGCTGATAACTAAACTCATTTACATACATTACCAATACTTTCATCTTTAAATTTCAGTTTTAAACGTTAGTAGGTCCTTGCAAATTAACAATTTCATTCTATTCTGTTCTTTTGTTAATTGTGGTTTTTTTAAATATTGACCACAGATTAAAGAATCGAAAAATGATTTGAATGGCATTTTTTAAAAAGAAGGGTTATAGAGACATATTTTTTTATATGTTATTTGTGATTGCCTGGAATTCTAGACATCTCACGTTTACACCCATATTAAACCGATATTTTTCATAAAGTTACATGCCTGTTGCAAACAACCTTCGGGTGTACTCAAATGTTCGCTGTTTAAAGATCAATTAAAGACAGTTTAAATGGGAAACGAAAAAAGGGGGCTTTTGTTATAAATGTTAACTTTGGAAAAAATCCTTGGTATGCGATTTATTATAATAATTTCTGCTCTGTTGTTTTTATTTGCAGAGCAAGTTGAAGGCCAGCTTTCACAAGGTGGAAGGCCAATGGATGCACCTTTTTTAAAAAGCAGGGGCACGCCATTGATTGCAATGCCAAAAATAGATAAGGAAGTCATAGAAAGATATCTGGAAGTACAGGAGTCGGAGCAGCCTCAATTGAAATCATTTGTGTTTGCCCATACTTTTGATGTCAATATTTCGCCTGCTAATAGTGGAGTCTGGGTTAAGAACTATAACGGGTATGATGTATGGCGTGTGAAGCTGCAATCCGCAGAAGCATATTCTTTAAATGTAATCTTTGAGAATTTTTCTTTACCTGAAGGTGCACGGCTTTTCTTGTACAATGAGGAGGAAGGACATTATTTAGGGGCATTTACATCATTTAATAACCGTGAATCAGGAGTGTTTGCTGTATCTCCGGTTGCAGGAGAAGAATTAACAATTCAGTACGAAGTGCCTTCAGGTGCAGGGTTCCAACAGGATTTTATAATTACACAGGTAAATCA
>DASRQG010000009.1:0-10292 GCA_035645995.1 Mariniphaga sp.
AAAAGCTCTTCCCAAAAATCAGATGTAATTACTTCTTCCATTTTGTATTTATTTTTTGTGAGACATACTATGTATTAAATGTATACTAATTTCAAAGAATTATAATTTTTAAATAAATGTACTTCTTTTTGCTACATCGGATAAAACATATTCCTAAATAAAAAAATGCTTATTGATAATCCCTGTTATAAAATACAGTAAAAGATCAAAATTGTTATAATTGTTGATGAATATTTTATTAGTTCAAAACCTATAATGAGATATACCTTCACCAGTATATCGCCATGTTTTTTCGAATTTACACTGGAGAAAGTATGGATTTGGTATCGATTTTTACTGCAATTTAATTGTATTTAAGAATGAAAGTTTTTCAAGAGAAAGTTTAAATACTAATGGAATTTTGATCTTGCTGATATGAGATAAATTCAAACCGAACCAGGTTAAACTAAGTTGTGAGTCTTTTGTCTAAATTAAATTGAAAGAAACTTACTGCCTTATATGTATTGATAAATTTTTAACTTGCTACTATAATAGAAACAGCCAAATCTTACTAAATTGGCATTATGGAACGAACATCTTTTTTTTCTGCAGTTTATAAATGGGTGGCATCAACAGAAATGTTTGCCCGGCCTTCGAAACAGTTGCCTGGCAAGTGGTTGCTTTTCGAGTATTATACCGAGCAAAACACCCAACTTATAAATTATAAAGAAGATCAATTGAAAAGCATGAAACGTTTTTGGGAACTCGTTTTTGAAACGGATGGGAAATTGGTGCAGGATAGTAATATACCGATTGAACTTCTAAAAGAAGCAGGATCTGTTAAATGGCAGACCTCACGGAATTTTTTAATTTTGAAGGGTTTAAATGATCCGGAATCTTCAGTTGAATTTCAATTTGCAATTTCGAATGGCGTACTTAAACTTTTAAAGAAATATGCCGACGGCAAGATAGAGTTTTTTGGGTTTTTTAGAAAGTTAAGCTAGTTATAGATTAAATAAAAGAATTGTTATTTGAAAAATTTCCAGCTTCAAACTAAAAATAATATAAATTTGTTGTTAGCCTGATCGGCTTAAATGCTGATGGTAATGTCTGCAGATTAAGACCACCTGCTAATTTATCATTAAAGGTGCCATCAGGAGAATGTATTTTTAGTTTTAATACATTTATACTTATGAAGTATTTTTGTAATTAACTGACTGATTAATGTGTGGATAACTTTCAAAGGATGGCAGAGAAAAATTTTTGTTTGGTGGAATAAATTATAAATCGAAGTACTTATGTTACGAATTACAGCTTTAGCAATTTTAACTTTTTGTTTGCACATAGGGTTGCAGGCACAGACTGATGATGGAATGTTGCGGATGAATGAATTCCGTAAAATCAAAAAGCGAAATTTAATTCAGATTCCTGAAGTAAATGGTTATCAGGTTTTGAAATGTGATTTTCATATGCACACCGTGTTCTCTGACGGACACGTATGGCCTACTGTGCGTATACAGGAAGCATGGCAGGAAGGGTTGGATGCAATTGCCATTACCGATCATATTGAATATACGCCTCATTCTGAAGATGTGAAAGTGGATCATAACCGCTCACATGAATTGGTAAAAAATGCAGCTGCTGAGAACAATCTTGTCTTGATTAAAGGGACTGAAATAACCAGAAACACTCCTCCAGGCCATTTTAATGCCATTTTCACCAGCGATCATACCGGGTTTATTGAAGATAGAAAAGGTAACGATAAGGACCGCGAGGCAGTTATGATGGCAGCCAATCAGAAAGCATTTATTTTCTGGAATCATCCCGGCTGGAAAGTCAATTCGATTGAAGGTTCTTATGAATGGATTGATTTTGTAGATCAGCTTAGTAAGGATGGAGTATTACATGGCATTGAGGTAATTAATGGATTTGGATTGCATAAAAAGGCTTTGGATTGGTGTATCGACAATAATCTTACGGTAATGGGATCTACCGATATTCATAATTTGGTAGCACATGATTATGATCTTGGCGAGCATGTACATCGGTCGATGACTTTGGTTTTTGCAAAAGAGAGAACTGAAGCGTCTATCAGAGAAGCCCTGGAAGCAGGAAGGACCGTTGCATGGGCAAGTAAATTTGTGGCAGGTAAGGAGGAGAACGTTAGGAATTTATTCAATGCCTGTGTTGAGGTAGGACCAAAATACCATACCAAGGGGAATAATAATTACTATGAAATAAAAAATAATAGCGATTTATATTTTGAGCTTGAACTCAGAGGGGGGGAAGGTACTTCTCAGGTAACTTTGCATCCACATTCAGCGCAGACTATAACTGCAGCGGAGGGACAAAATTCATTAGAATATGAAGTGGTTACTGCCTTAGTACGAAGCGACCGTAATTTGAGGATTCAGTTCAATCTGAACTAGCAATTTTATTGTATATTTATTTCAGCGGGTCTCGGTAAAAACCTTTAGTGCCGCAGGGAAAGGTCCCAGGGCCCGCTGAAATATTCCCAGTGACCATGCTATTGTAAGTCCATAATTTGTAATAGGCACGCCGGCATTGCGTGCTTTGAGAATGCGACTCAACATTTCACGGCGGTTCCACATGCAGGCCCCACAATGAATGATGAGCTTGTATTCATTAAGATTATTTGGGAAATCGTGGCCTCTATGATTATTATAATTTAGCGGACTGCCGACATATTTGTTTAACCATGCGGGTATTTTCACGGTTCCTATATCTTCTTCAACAGGATGATGTGTACATGCCTCTGCTATTAGCACCTTGTCGCCTGCTTGCAGATGGTCAATAGCTATAGCTCCTTTAACCATTTCATTTAGGTCACCTTGGTATCGTGCAAACAGTATTGAAAAAGATGTAAGTGGAATATCAGGCGGAGTGTCTGCTGCAACTCTGGCAAATGCTTGTGAATCTGTTACAACCAGCCTGGGTTTTTTATTTAAGAGATGGAGCGTTTCTTTTATCTGATGTTCTTTTATGACCATACATATTGAATTACCGTCAAGAAGATCTCGAATACTTTGTACCTGCGGGAGTATAAGCCTTCCTTTGGGTGCTTCCTTGTCGATGGGTACTACAAGTATGGCAATTTCGTCGGGGCCAACTAAGTCTGCCACGATTTTAGGTTTATCGATAAAATCAGCTGGAGCTTTTTGTATGATAAGTTGCTTGATTTCATCAATACCCATTCCCAAGGTGGCAGAGGCATTGGTATAACTTATTTTTCGTTGGTTAAGAATTGGTGTAACCTTTGTATCAACAGGTGAAATGTCAATTTTATTAAAGACTACCAAAAAGGGGATATCCTGTTTTTCAAATTCATCAATCAGTGTCCATTCATAATTGCTCCAACCGTTAAAGCTGGCGACAAGAATAGCCAAATCAGTTCGTTCAAAGATTTGGTGAGTGCGTGCTATACGTTGTAACCCTAATTCTCCTTCATCATCAATACCTGCTGTGTCAATAAAGAGAACCGGGCCAATGGGAAGCAGTTCCATAGGTTTTTCGACCGGATCGGTGGTAGTTCCCGGGACATCAGAAACGATGGATACAATTTGATCGGTAAGAGCATTCAATATGCTTGATTTTCCGGTATTTCTACGACCAAAGATGCCTATATGAAGCCGAAACGATTTAGGTGATTTCATTTAATCATTTAAATTAAATTAAAGGACAGAACTCACTCGAGAATGTTTGATCTATTAACTTGTATATAACCTCGAGGGACTTTTGTTTTTATTGTATTATGACAATGAAGGTACTAAAATATTAATACAAAACCTCTAAAAAAAATATTGAAGCCACCTTGTAATTATACGATTATTATAATATGCAGAACAATTATAGTGCTCTGAACAGGTAGTTGGCAAATAGGAACCGGGCTTGAATGGTAAAGGTTATTAACTGCTTTTATTCGAATAGTTCCTTTTTGAATATTTCAGAGAATTGCTCCTTACTTGTAGATCTATAGTTTGACAGGCTGATTACTTTGTACTATCCAATGAAAAGAAGTTATTAATTTCGGGAACAGTTGAGAAATGTGATTTATAGGGGTGAAACCATGAAAAAAGCCACCCATAATGGATGGCTTAAGTGAGTGAGTTACAGTAATTTTTTTTAATTCAAGTTTTCAGCAACTACTGTTTTGTTTGAACTGCAACCGTCAGCTTTAGAAGCAACAGTTGTTTTACTTTTGCTACATCCGTCAGCTTTAGCGGCAACAGTAGTAGCTTTCGCACCAGAACAGCCATCAGCTTTAGCTGCTACTGTAGTCGCTTTAACACCACTGCATCCATCAGCTTTCATAACTGCTTTAGTCGCTTTAACACCACTGCATTCGCTAGTATTTAAAGCAGCAGTAGTAACTTTTGCACCACTGCATTCACTTGCTTTTAATGCAACAGTAGTAGCTTTTGCTGCAGTACAGCCATCAGATTTTACTGCAAGAGCAGTTTTGCTTTCACAGCATCCGTCGGTTTTAGCATCTGCAACTGCAGTTACCTTTGCTTTTTTGTCGTCGCAAAAGTTCTCGGCTGCTGTTGTTACAGAAAGGCCATAAGTCATGACCATTGCCAGAATGAATAAAACTTTTCTCATTTTCCAACTTTTTTGGTAATTAATAAATTGTATTCCATTTCATGATTGCAAGTCAATATTAGTAACAAAAATGGTAAAATCCAAATAAATATTAATATATTTTTATCCTTTTAGTTTCAAATTGAAAGTAACGTTTTGCTTATAAGCAACTAAAGCGAGAATGTTAAAAAAGATGAATTTATGAAAAGGAGAAAGTTATTCCTATCTAAAATTTAGAATAAGCTTTTAGAATAGGAAATCAGCAATAAACATCATCTCTTCCTGCAGCTACCCTTTTTACAAGTTTTTCGGCCCGTTGTCGTGCCAGTCCCTCCATTTGTGAGATGGTATCAATGATCAATTTTTCGCCAATAATTTTAGTTTCGGAAGAAGCGAAATTCAGAAGATATTCTTTAAAAGACGATAATGCATTAGGTGCGCAATGAAGTTTTATATCACCGGGTTTGGCCAGATCCATAAAATCATGACCTGTACGACCGAGCCTGTAGCAGGCGGTACAGAAAGAAGGGATATAACCCATAGAAGCGACATCACGTATTACTTCATCAAGAGGACGGTGGTCGCCAAGACTAAATTGTCCTGAGGGGTCATCTTCATCTTCTTCGTGTTCATATCCACCGGGATTTGTACGGCTGCCGGCAGAAATCTGGCTTACACCCAAAGCAAAGGTTTCTCTGCGCAGCTGTGCAGTCTCACGGGTAGACATTATGATTCCTGTATAAGGGACTGCCAATCGGAGCAGGGCCACTATTTTGCGGAAGTCGGTATCAGAAACAGGGAATGGGGGATGGGTTGCCAGATTACTACCTGTAGCAGGTTCAAGTCGTGGTACGCTTATGGTATGAGGCCCGACACCAAACACATTTTCAAGTTCCCTGATATGTTGCATGAGTGCCATTATTTCATACCGGAAGTCGAATAAACCGAATAAGACACCTATGCCTACATCATCAATACCTGCTTTCATAGCTCTGTGGAGTGCCCAGATACGCCAGTTGTAATCACGTTTTTTGCCTCCTACATGTACTTGTTTGTATGTTTCACGGTGGTAGGTTTCCTGGAAGAGTTGATAAGTACCAATACCTTCATTTTTAAGGGCAATAAATTCAGTATCAGTCAATGGAGCTATATTTACATTCACACGGCGAATTTCTCCATGTTCTGATTTAACTCTGTAGATTGTTTTAATTGAATCGAGCACATACTGAAAACCCTGGATGGGATATGATTCTCCTGCCACCAGTAAAATCCGTTTATGTCCTTTGCCGATCAAAATTTCTACTTCACGTGCAATCTGTTCCTGGGTCAAGGCATTTCTGACAATACCTTTGTTGGTAGCTCTGAATGCACAATAGAGACATTCGTTAGAGCAGAGGTTTGAAATGTACAGGGGAGCAAAAAGTACCAAACGTTTTCCGTAAATTGTGTCTTTCACAAAATTAGCCGATTCAAAGAGTTCAGCAAGAAGTTCCGGATCACTAATTCCTGCAAGGAGAGCTACATCATTTAAATCTAATCCTTTCATTTCCCTGGCCTTGGATAAGACCTCCTTTACCTGAACCTTATCTGCTATTTTGTGGGTTTCAATAATGTTCCATATCTCCTGATCGTTGATGAAATTAGCCGGAACGTTATACATGGCAAATGATTTTAGTTTTAACTGCAAGCTTAAGAAATATGAATCGTTCATTTTAATGAACTACAATACCAACTGGTAAATTGCTGTTTAACCCTGTCAGCAAGATGAACAAAGTACCATTGACTGAAATACTGTTTTAATCATCCTTCTTTCACGGGGCAACCTTATAAAAGTACTATTAAAATGAATGCAGAAAAAGGATTTTCTACATTCATTTTTATGTTTTACAATATGTGGCAGGGAAATATTTCTGCTACAAACTGTAAAATTATTAAAATAAATGATTGCTCTTGGTATATCATTGATGTGCATCCGCTATTTTTGTTTTAATGAAGTCAGTTGCTGAAATAATACAACAACAAGGATTCTCTATTGAGGATCTGATTACATTACTGACCGGCAGCAATGAGGATCAATCTATATTGTTCAGTCAGGCACACAAGGTGCGACTGAAGGCTGTTGGCAATAAGGTTTATTTCAGAGGGTTGGTGGAATTTTCGAATGTATGTTCCAAAGATTGCCTGTATTGTGGGATCAGAAGAAGTAATACAACAGTAGTCAGATATAATGCTTCAGATGAAGAAATACTTGAAGCATGCATGTTTGCATGGAGAAACAGGTTTGGATCAGTTGTTTTGCAATCGGGGGAGCTTATTTCAGCAGCCTTTATCAAAAGGGTTGATAAGCTTTTGAGAAAGATCAAGCAGTTGTCGAATAATGAACTGGGCATTACCCTAAGTTGCGGGGAACAATCGATTGAGACCTACAGACGTTGGTTTGAGAGCGGTGCTCATCGTTATTTGCTCCGCATAGAAACATCCAATAGAGAATTGTATTATAAAATTCATCCTATGGATAAACGGCACTCGTTTGAAAGAAGACTGGAAGCTCTTCAATGGTTAAAGGAAGCGGGATACCAAACCGGAACCGGAGTTATGATTGGTTTACCATTTCAGACCATCGAAGATTTAGCGGCTGATCTCCTCTTTTTTAAAAAAATTGATATCGACATGTGTGGTATGGGGCCTTATATTGAACATGAACATACACCACTCTTTCAATACCGTCATTTGTTGAGTGATAAAAATGATCGGTTTATACTTGCAATAAAAATGATAGCCGCATTGCGGTTGTTGATGCCTGACATTAATATTGCAGCTGCTACAGCGTTACAGGCAATAGATCCTGTAGGCCGGGAAAAGGGTTTGATGGCAGGAGCCAATGTTATAATGCCAAACCTTACACCTTGTGATTACCGGAAAGAATACTCCCTTTACGAAAATAAGCCTTGCCTTGATGAGGATGCTGGATTATGTAGAAATTGCCTTGAAGCACGGATTGAACTTGCAGGCAGCGAAATTGGATATGATGAATGGGGAGATTCAAAACATTTTAGTAAGAGAACTGCAAATCTGAAATTACCGGGATAAGGTTTTTTATGATCTTGTTTTTAGTTTAGGCTTTCCCTTTTTCTTTCTATATACTTTCCACCATATAAAGAAACCACTTATTAGCACCATAATCAGACACAGGCCGGCCAAAGGGACGTATAGGATGTAGAATATACCTGTCAGGTGTTCAAAAATGCGCCCGGTATGAATCTCAAGTGCTACATTCCATAGTGACATGGGTGACTTTTCAATAATTTCAGGTGGCATTGCAGGAAAAGACGTACCTGCTAAGGATACTGCACCACGGTTATAATCGAACCACCAGGCTTTTTCTCCTGCTTCAACAAAACCGGCTGCCATATCGGAGCCTACCGGACTTACCATTCCCTGCGGAGGTATGTAAGGTTTTTGAGAGAAGAAGTCGTAAATACTTTTGCGTTGAAGATCCCAGAGAAAAATTCCGTTAAATGATCCGGCAAGGTATTTTTGATCCCCCACCGGTTTAAAAACATTTAATCCCATCACACTTACAGGAGGTTGTGGAATTATGGGCTCAAGCGGAAGATGGAAGTTTTCATCTGTTTTATAAAATCCTTCAGAAGTTGAAATAATATAATATCCCGCACGCTCATCCCATATAATACGCCTAAGTTTATCGAACCAGGGATTGGGATTATCAAGATGGGTGCCGGGTATGATTCCTACTTTCTTATTGGCTATAGGAATAAGTAAAGGCGGTCGGAGGTGGATGCCTGCTAAAGTGTTAATTATCAGGAAAATTGCAAATATATAACCGATCGCATTATGCCAGTTAATATTTGTTTTTGTGGCTTTGACCCATGGTTTTACCTGTTTCTTTTTCTTTTTAAGTCTTTTAATCATTCTGGGAAAAAAGAAGTGCAGCAAACCTGTGATTGAAATTAGTATGGTTACCAGTCCTAATAAATCTACAACCAGCTTTCCGGGCAATCCGAATAATTCCCCACTATGCAATTCCCACAAGGTATTAAATAAACCGGTTTTTCGTTCATAATTTAAGGGTTCGGGGAGTTGAATGGTTTTAAAAGTACCTGACTCAGTTTGTTTGAGCAGATAATGGCGAGTCAAAACTAGTAGCGTGTCATCTTTAAGACTTACATCAGCAATGCGTTCCTGTTTGACAGGCAAGTTAATCCTGATCCATTTATCTGAAGATATGTGCCTTTCATAAAGTCCGAAGTGAGTTCCTGCATAAAGAATATTATTCTGTTGAACCAGTGAATAAATTTTCCTGTTATCAATTCCTTTTGTAAATCCATGATTAAAGTCGGAAAAGTTTTGAAGATCGGAGGGCGCTTTCCAGATCCCTATATTGCCATAAATCAATACAGAATCATTATTTATAGGCAATGAACCTCTTACAGCAGCAAGGTTCCAGTTTTTGTAGCTATAATTTGGAGGCAGTAATTTTCGGGAGATATCCGTTTTTGAAAAAAGTGAACGGTGATTCATTATGATTCCTGAGGTAGCAAAAAGTATAGCAAACAATGCAATAACAATTCCCGGCCACTTGTGCAGTTTTCTAAATATTTTTGTTGACTTATTTTTACGCATGGTTGATTTTCGGCTCACTTCATACTTTCTTTTAATGTCCGACTTCTGCATTTTATTCTTATTCTGAAGAATTATAAATCCGGAAGTCTTTTATTTAATTAAAAAAAATAATAATGCCGGGTTCAAAAAAATGCCGGATCATTATTATTGTAGCTAATGTTGATAGGTGGTTTTGATTATTTTGTGGCGGGAAATATACTTAAAATTATTGAATAAATGCAGGAGTGACTGTGAGCATGATATATCCCCAATGATGTTCTGTATTACGATTGCCACCTTTGAGAAGCTCAAGACTTTCACCTGCAAACATCATAGACCATCCACCGCTTAACGAAGCATTTTGTTTTATGGACCAGGAAAAGGTGATATCCAATTCTGTTCCCAGATATCTTTTAGCTTCAGGAGCTATCAATCCTGCTGAAGCGAAATAATGTAAGTCACCGTCGAGTCTTATTTTATCTTTCGTATAAAAATATTTCACATACCCGTCGTGTAATCCGTAAGAGTTTATATGGTTTCCTACATAGAAGTAGTCCATATACCCGTTGAATTTATGATTAGTGCCATAGAAGGGCTCAAAAGCATACACTTTATCAGTTTTGTCATAACTGTTCCCTGAGAGATATTCATAGCCTAAAGTAATTTTATTGGTGAAAACAGCTTCTGCCAGAAAGTTAATAGCTCTGATATTTTTGTCTGAGCTGTGTTTTCCGGTCTGGCCATAGAGGTTGGCAGCCAGGTTCGCAACATCCGACCTGTAGGTGAATCTTCCTCCAATCGTTTGGCTATACCTTGATTTTTCGTTGTCAGGAGTTAAAAGAACAGGTGCTCCATTATTAAGTAGCAAAAGGCTCAGAGCGGCTTGGTCCCAGGTATTATTGAGCCACAGGAACTGCATGTTTTTATAGGCATCAGGGCCATTGTAAATATTGTTGGTAATATTTGAATTCTCGTGATGCGCAATTCCAACGTGCAATTTTATATTCTTGTCGAATTTAAGAAGAACGAGGTCATGTGACCGTGCTTGTTGCGTCCAGCCAACATTCCCAAAGATCCGGTGGTCGTCG
>DASRQG010000010.1:0-4235 GCA_035645995.1 Mariniphaga sp.
GCAGAAATGTGCATTATTGAATTGGTTGATTATAATGAAACCATGCAGAAAACCGCTGAAGAAGCTGCAAAACCAAAACGTCGTCGTTCACGCCGTGGTGGTGCAAAAAAGTCTGACGAGGCGGTTGCTGAAACGCCTAAGAAAGAACAACCTAAAGCTGAGGCTCCTAAACAGGAACCTAAGGAGGAACTCAAAGATGAAGCTCCTAAGCAGGAAGCTAAGGAAGAATCCTCTACTGAAGGTGATAAAAAAGAAGAATAACAAATATTCTGTTCACAATATTAAACGGCCTGGTTTCAGGCCGTTTTTTGTTTAATATGTTTTATTTCCTCAATATACATTGTTCAAATTTTAAAGTCTGTTTGTCTGATGGAAAAGGAAGTACTTTAGATTATTTCACTCAGGGATATAATTCAGTATACCGGCTCTATTAAATATTTTTTAAATACTTTGATATCTTCCAATTTTTCTTTAATGTGAGAACATTTGTTGAATTATCAATAATGGTATTAAATTAGATAAGAATTTTTATTTACTGTTAAAATTCTACTATTTTTAAAGTACTTTAATCATATAAAAACTGTTCCATGGAATATCCTAAATCATCAGGAAAAGGGAAAAGAGTTTCCCGTCGCCGGTTTATAAGTTCAGCAGCATCAATTTCTGCTGTACTATCTTTAACTCCAACAGCCTTTGCCGGCACATTTGACATGACATCTAAACCTGACTCATATTTTAATGGCGTACAAATAGGAGCTATTACTTACAGTTGGCGCAGTATGCCTTCAAATGCACAAGATATTCTTAAATATTGTGTGGAAGCAGGTATTAGCTCCATTGAGTTAATGGGTAATGTAGCCGAAGAATATGCAGGTATTCCTGCTTCTCCACCCCGTATTTCTGGAAATGCTTCAGCTGCTGCAAAAGCCATACACAAAACTCAGTCAGAGGAAGCCCGTGAGAAACAACGATTATGGAGGTTGTCGAACTCTATGAAAAAGTATCATGAACTACGAAATATGTTCAAGAAGGAAGGCATTAGGTTTCATATAGTTAAATTCGCTCCTTCAAATTGGAGTGATGAAGAAATAGATTATGCTTTCACAGCAGCTAAAGTACTGGGCGCCGATGGCATAACAAATGAAATTGGGCATGAAGCCTGTAAGCGTTTAGGTAAATTTGCAGAAAAACATAATATGTATGCTATTTACCATAACCATGCACAACCTGGAGACCCTGGTTTTTCTTTTGATGAATTTCTTTCTTATTCTCCTAAAAATATGCTTAATTTTGATGTAGGGCACTATTTCGGTGCTACCGGTAAACATCCAAATGAAGTTCTTGAGCGTCTTCATTCTCGCATTTATAGCATTCATTTAAAAGACAAAACCGGTAAATTTGCTTCTCCTGCTAATACCAATAGGCAGTGGGGAAAAGGAGATACACCGATTGCAGATATCTTAAAGTTAATTCAGGAAAATAAATGGCCTGTTTACTGTGACATCGAGCTTGAATATCAAATACCTGATGGTTCCGATGCACAGAAAGAGATTATTAAATGTGTTGAATATTGCAAAAAGATATTGGTTTAAAAAGAAATTCCTGAATCTCATCCGGTTTAAGTTCATAATTACCGGATGAATTCACTTAAAACATATTTTTCAAAACAATTGCAGTAATTCAACAATACGCTCTCCCTTTTCATTAAAACCAACTGATTTAAATGCCGCTTGAAGTGATTCAAGTAATCGTTGTATAAATAAAACATCTGATTGTGGTTCAGAATACTTTTGTTTAGGCAGGTAATTGCTATGTTTTAAATGATAATCCACTTCTTTTCTACTTGCTATAGAACCCTTATTAGAAGGGTTAATATAAAATAAGACATCAGAACGGGTTCTTTTACCATGTACTTTTATTGACAGTTCTCTGTCGACAATTCCTACTAAAGGATTTTTTGGAAAATCTATGAAATGAGCAGGTAGTCCCAATCGGCGTGCAACAATGGTATAAAAAATGCTTAATGAAACCTGATTGCCTTTTTTGGTGTCAAGTAACTGATTTAAATAACAATTTTGAGGTGATTGTAAATTGTTATGGTTGATAGAAAAATTAAAAGTTTTAAAAATAAAATGATTAAGTACGGTAATTTTCTCTAATAACGTTAATGAATCATTTAATTCTAACCATACTTCATTTCTTATTTTTTCTAATTTTAAATGGACAGCCATGGTGTTTATATCAGGATACTGAAACCTGTCTGTTATCAGGAAGCCATTCAATAAATCCGGATTGGGTAAGGATATCCAGTTTAAAAGAAAAGCTTTGGTTTTTTTGAACTGCAGATCCTGGATTAGGTTCTCTATCCGTTCCTGGCTTACTTCATCAAAGCTATTTTCCCATTTTTTCTCCAATACCGGAATAATAGTATGATTTTCTTTTAACAGTTCTTGTTCCACCATTTCAAAAACCATTTCATCCGGGTCATCTAATAAACTAATAAGCGCTTTTAATTTGTCTTTTTTCATGCACCTTTCATTTTATTAAACAATTTAAAACTTTTTCAATAAGCTTGTTCATCTCGTGGTGATATTTGTTGTTTGTCTTTCCTGCCTGACGGTTATTTATTAACAGGCAAACTGTAAGCGCTTCATGCCCCATCATTTTGGATAATCCATAAATGGCAGAAGTTTCCATTTCATAATTTACAATTCTGTAACCATTATAAGAAAATCTTTCTAATTGAATGTTTATGTCAGGTTTGGCTATAGGTAATCGTAGAACCCGGCCTTGCGGCCCATAGAAACCCGGAGCTGATATTGTAACTTCTTTAATAAAATCTTTATCATCAAATTTATTAACCAGTTCATTGGAACAATCAACAATGTAGGGTGTAGGGAATGATTCGTCCCAGCTCATGAAGTTTTTAAATTCCTTTTCCATTTGAAGGTCACAAACATCTTCTCTGTTGGCATAAAAATTTAACATCCCATCAAATCCAATTACTTTTTGTGCTATAACAAATGAATTAACCGGTAAATTTCTCTGTAAGCTGCCTGATGTTCCTATTCTGATAATTGACAATGATTTTTTTTCATGTTTAATTATCCTGGATTTTAAGTCAATATTCACCAATGCGTCCAGCTCATTTAAAACAATATCAATATTGTCTGTCCCAATTCCGGTAGATATTACTGAAAACCGGCCTCCTTTATATGTTCCTGTTACCGTACGAAATTCACGATTTTGTCCGGTAAATTCTATGGATTCAAAAAAAGATGCTATGGTCTTAACACGACCCTGATCACCAACAAGGATTACTTTATCAGCAATGTTTTCAGGTTTTAGATGTAGATGAAAAATACTTCCATCCGGATTCAATATTAATTCAGAGTTACTTATCATAGCGAAGGGTGTTTATAAAGTAAAACTATTTAATTCCAACTCAAATGGCAATCTTTTGTCCCAAAAAATATAAACAACTTTTAAAACAATTTTTCTTGCTGATTTTTATTTGTTAATAACTTTTGTTCAAGGATTAAGTTACCAATGTTTTATTGCCCGAATACCATCAATTGTGTTTCTATTTGTTATGTAAACTTTGAAGGTTTGAGATTGTTTTGAATAACAACAGAATTTCAAGTACTTAAAAACACACAAAAAATTATATGATTAAGACTGTTGATACTAATGATGTTTTAAGAATTTTAGAAGACGGTACATGGAAAGTGATTGATATACGTTCAGCAGATGCTTATAATGGCTGGACTCTTGATAATGAAAATCGCGGTGGACATATTCCGGGTGCCAAAAGCTTACCTGCTAAATGGCTGAATTACATCGACTGGATAGAGGTTGTTAATAAAAAAAACATAAAACCTTCTGACAAGCTGGTTATTTATGGCACCAATCAGGATGATATATCACGAGCAGCAACAAGGTTTGTTAAGTCAGGTTTTAATTCGGTATACACCTATAGCAAATTTTTGGAAGAATGGATTATGAATCCGGAATTACCCATGGACTATTTGCCACGTTACCAGAATTTGGTTCCTGCTAAATGGGTTAGAAGCCTGATTTCAGGTGAAATCCCGATGCTTTATAATAACAGCCGATATATTGTAATACATGCTCATTATCGTAACCGGGAAGCTTATTTGAGTGGTCACATACCTGGTGCGATTGATATGGACACCTTGGCATTGGAAGCACCTGAAACGTGGAACAGGCGGGAT
>DASRQG010000011.1:0-12845 GCA_035645995.1 Mariniphaga sp.
TTCTTCCTGGCATTACAGGTAACTTTTCAAATGCCATGGACACAGCTGTATATCCCGAATGGTTAATAGACAGTGTTGAGGCTGACAGAAGAGGCATGCTCAGGTCAGATGCTTTCCGATCCTTTCTTTTAATTGTATTGACAGCTGGAGCATTGTGGTTGTGGCATAAAAACAAGCTTAAAACAACATCATTTGTTGCAGTACTTGCAGTATTGATATTAATAGACCTGTGGGCAGTCGACAAAAGATATTTAAATAACAGCCATTTTATATCCAATCGTCAGGTTGAGAATCCATTTCCACCTACTCCTGCAGATGAAGCAATATTCCGCGACAAGGATCTATACTACAGAGTACTTCCATTGCCAAACCCCTTTCAGGATGCCAGAGCATCGTACCATCATAAAAATGTTGGGGGATATCATGCTGCGAAATTAAGACGATACCAGGAAGTAATAGATCATCATTTAATGCCGGAACTCCAACAAATGGTAGCAGGACTGCAGGCAGGATCTTCCCCTGATTCAATATTTAAAAATCTGGCAGTAATGAATATGCTGAATACTCGATATGTAATTTATGACCTGAAACAGGAACCTCTTCGAAATTATAAGGCTTTGGGCAATGCCTGGTTTGTATCTGATTTTAAAATGATTGGCAGTGCCGATGATGAAATTGCTGCTATGAAAAATTTTAATCCTTCAGAAACAGCAATCATTGACCAACGATTTATTGACCACGTTAAATCGAACAATTTTGAAAAAGATGAAAACGGATCAATCAGACTTACGGAATACCAGCCAAATTATTTAAAATATGACTATGCTGCCACCGGTGAACAACTTACTGTGTTCTCAGATATTTATTATGAGGATGGATGGCAGGCATATATAGATGGTAAAAAAATACCTCACTTTCGGGTAAATTATATATTAAGAGCAATGGTCATACCTGCAGGAGAACACGTTATTGAATTTAAATTTGAACCAGAATCATATTACTTTGGCAATAAGGTATCCTATGCAAGTTCTTTACTGCTCATTCTTGCACTTATAGGATATTCTGTAACTGTATGGAGGAAACGAAAGAGAAAAGAAAAGGTGATAGAGTAAAATGAACAGCAGATTAACGCATGAATTTTTCAGGCGTGATGTATTAACAGTAGCCCCTGAACTTTTAGGTAAAATATTGGTAAGAAAATTTAGCAGTAGTGACGAAAAGCGGTATATCATTACTGAGGTGGAAGCATATAGTGCACCTCATGATTTGGCTTGCCATGCCAGCAAAGGCAGGACTGCACGTACAGAAGTGATGTTCAGGGATGGAGGCCTGGTATATGTATATTTGATTTATGGTATATTCTGGATGCTAAATATAGTCACAGGCAGAGAAGGTGAGGCATCAGCAGTATTAATTCGGGGTATACAGGAAACATCAGGCCCCGGCAGAGTAGGGAAATTACTTCAGCTCGATAAATCATTCTATGGTGAAGACCTTTATGTTTCTGACAGGCTGTGGATAGAAGATTCTTCTTTAACACTGCCATATAAAAGCCTTCCCCGGGTTGGAATTGATTATGCCGGAGAACCCTGGATCAGCATACCCTGGAGGTATTTAGCAGAATTATAACAGTTAATCGATAATAAACCGGTCGTAGAACCAAAGAAGTACTACAGCAGAAACTGCAACTCCTGAATATAAGTACCAAATATCAGATGGCTGATAAGTAATCCACAGGTAATTTGTAAGTTCATTCAGACTCATTCCCATTTTTTCTGCAGCTAATGAAAAATATTCATTTTTTGAAAATTCATCAGATAATTGCGGCATATCAATACCTCTTTCCGCTACTTCCTGCCGGAGTAAATACAGATTATCGGCAATACGTTCATAGATTCCCCCAGACAGCCAGCCTGCCAATTGATGACCTGCAGCGATAGGCAGGAAGGAAGTACCCATATACAATGCTTTTTTATCTTCAGGGGCAATTCTGCCCACATACTCTGTAAACTTAGGTGAGCTTGCCATCTCTCCTAAAGCAAAAATAAGAATACCCAGTAGAATCAACCAGCTGTTCTGACTTGAGAACATAAGAGCGAGCCCCCCAGCCAGTACTAAAATACCGCCCATCATAGCAGCAAGTGGCCTAAAACGCATTACGAAAGCAGAAACAATAAGCTGAAAAACAATAATAAAAAATGCATCCATACTGCCAATAGTTACTGCAGTTATAGTTCCTTCGGAAGTACCGATTGATTCTGCCAGCCAGGGCCAAATAGAATGGATTCCATCGTATAATACTGATGTATCAACCCAATGGTCAACAAAAACCGGAAACGAATAATACAACTGGTTAAAAGCCGTCCAAAACAAAATCATGATGATAAGAAACATCACATACTTCCAATTTTGTAATGTAACACCAATATTTATAAATGCCTGTCCTATACTTTTGCCTAATGAGGTGCCCTGTTCTGCTTTCACAGGCTCTTTAAAAAAGAAGGCAGTAATAAAATAGTTCAACCCAATAGTAATCATTGACATATAAAAAACATAATCCCATGATTTCTGCATCAGCACGCCGGCAATAAAAGGCCCTATGAAACCTCCTATATTGATCATCATATAAAAAATACCAAAGCCGATTGATGAAGTTTCAGGCGTGGTATTTCGGGCAATCATAGCAGAAATTATAGGTTTAAATAATGCTCCACCAATACAAGTCCACACATAAGCAAAGAACATCCACCCAAAGGTATCAAAGCTACCTATCATGTAGAACCCGGTTATATAAATCGAAAACGATAGAAATAGCATTCTTTTATAACCTAACTTATCAGAAATAGCACCAGTAATTACCGGAAGAAAATACAGAAGCATTGAACCTGTTCCAATTATAATCCCTTTTTGAGCCTGTGAAAGCCCCAACGCTCCAGTATCCTTTGAATTAACAAGATACAGGGCGAAAGCCATATACATTCCATACCAGGCCCACCGTTCAAATAATTCAATCACATTAGAAGCCCAAAAGGAGGTATTGTATTTTTTTAATACTGCAGTAAATCTCATGCTATAATTTATTATTAGGTGCGCGCAAGGTACTAAATTAGAAAAAAAGCACCATGTGAATTATGGATTTCGAAATGTCTTAAATCAACTTGTTAACCCAAAAATTTAAATCATACTTGAATCACCCACCAATAAAGCAACCAAAACAATAATCATTATAATTAAAAACAGCATAATGAAGAATCCTACCACACCAATCTGGTATCCCTTCTTGATCTTCTCAGCTTTTTGGGTAGATAAAAGGTATTCTATGGTTTTTACCAGCCTTTGTGGAGCTTGTGCATTTTTCACGATATAATCAGCTGCACCTATTTTCATAATGTTAACAGCTACCTCAACACTGTTCTGGCCACTGAGGAAGATAAAATCTATTTCAGGATGATCCATTCTTACGCGTTTCATAAATTCAAGCCCGTTAATTCCATCAAACGAATAATCTAAAATTATAATATCAGGTTTCTGATGAATTACTTTAAGACATTCCTCTCCTGATTTAAACGTTTGAAGGTTCTTGTACTTTCTTTGCTGCAGGTATCCTACAATCAAATCTTTATAGATAACGTTATCCTGAACAATAAAAATCAGCGGGTCGGTAGTTCGTTTCATATTAGTTTGAATAATATTGACTTGTTAAAAGTACCACAAATTTTAATTTAAAACTTATTGGCTAAAAATTTTATAGGAATACCATCAATTTTTCAAGCACTCTAGGATCACAAACAAATGTTTACTAATTATTTACAATTCTATCTTCCAGGTTGAAATGAACCTGGAGACATTCCTCCCGGCTGGAATAAATTATCCTGTTGCTGTTGTTCATTCATATTGTTTTGTTCCTCTTCCTGTTCTGCTTTTTCTTCAGCTTCCTTTCGCAATTGTTCCTCTAATTCACGATCTCTGATATTTTTCACAAAGGAAGGGTCAGGGGTAAGATCCCATGGCAAATTATTCTCCCAATTGGAACGTACTTTAATGACTTCATTTATATACACTACTTTTTCAGGCTGATATTTCTCCTGATAGCTTCCTGCATCCCACACCCCATTTTTGTTTCTGTCATAAATAGCTTTAATTCTATACTTTTCCGGTGCCAGATAATTAAATGATATTGTTTCATTATCAGTGATTATTTTTTCCTGAAGGACAGCTTCATTATCGTTATTTTCCAACACCTGCATAATAATCTGTCCATCAACGCCTGAAGCTTCAATAGTAATAGTTCCATAGTAATCACGTGCACGGGTTTTGAAATTAGAAACAAGCTCTCTGTTTGTCAATCCGTATATATTAACACTTGCTGCAGAGTCAATTTGGAGTATATAAGAAGTTTCATCTTCCCATGGATATGACAATCGATATGTCCTCCAGGCAACACTATCCGGTGCAAACTTAATATTCAAAGGAGTCTTTAAAGTATCGTCTGCATGATATAAATTCACTCCTTCAACATTAAATGATTGCAATGGCTGAGGAGTAGTTATTAAAATGTCTTTATTCAAATCGAAGCCTGAAGAACTCAAATTAGTATTAAATGTAAATTGTGGAATAGGTGGTGGAGTATCATCGTCTGAATCACGATCTCTGCGCCTTCTTTTTGAATCATCCTTTGTGGCAAACTGCAATTCAACAGTATCTTTTTCGAGGTACAAGGCACCAGCAGAGTCCACCTGGAAATATGTCAATTCAAGTGGCAATAGTTCTTTGGCTGACAAAGTTGTATCAGTAATCCAGAATGTAATTGAATCGAACTTTTGATTTGGCTCTTGTATATACCAATTTTCATAATCAATGCCCACCAGATTTACATTAAATGTATCAGCAACAGGTTCATTAAAAACCAATGTAAACTGATCTTTGGAATCTCTTCTTGAAGTTTTAAGATACTGCTCAAAAATGTGTTCTGTAAATTGTTTTAAGTAAACCGGTTCAGGTAAAAAATGGGTATGACCTGCCATAAGGAGTGAGTCGGCACCTGTAGCCAATGTATCTATTTCTGCATGAAACTCCGCTGAGGGCACAAGAATTGAATCATGAAAGGCTACCTCCTCTGCTCCTTCATCGTAAAGCATATTATTATTCATGTCGTTCAGCGAAAATATATTATACCTTCCCTCAGCCAGATTATCGAAAAAGAACATTCCTTGCTCATCAGTACGTGCAATATAATCGGGCTGCACGGTATAAACCGCCGAATCGTGGAGGTTCCTATGCAACAAAACAAGTACATTTTCTAAACGCTCCATATTAAATGAGTTCATAACCTGTCCTGCTATTCGGAGCGTATCAAGCTGATTTCCTGTGCTGAACATAAATCTTAAGCCCTCATATGGATTACTTTCATTATTATCGACAATAGAATTTTTGAAATCCATTGAATAGGTTAAGCTATCCTTAAGGCTTTCGTTAAAGCGGACGATAAGTGTTCTCGATTTAGTTAGTATAGTAGGCCGTTTTTCTAAAGGAGGAGAAACCACCATCATTTCAGAAACCAGATCAGGTATGATATACTCATTAAAGGTAAGACGGACTTCTTTCCCATTATAATTAAGAGCCTGATAATCGGGATAAGTCCCAACCAATAAAGGAGGTACAGTGTCACGAGGGCCACCGGTTGGCATGCCCTGATTAGCACAGGATGAAGCAAATATTGCTAGTCCAAATATTGCTACTATAAGATAAGGTATATTATTCAAGAATTTCATTCGCAAAAAAACATCGCACAAACATACAAATTCCTACAAACATTGAATGTTAGCTGTTGTTAAATATCATATAATTAAATTAACTTGCCAAACATAAAAAATATAGATTTTATGGCAAGAAAAAAGGATAAATCCCGGAAGAAACTGAAATCATCGGTTATTTTCAATAAGAAAAAGCTGAAAAACAACATATTAACAGTTCTTTATGAAAAGCCGGGAAAAACAATCAATTATAAGCAGGTAGCCTCCTGGATGGGAATCAAGGATGATGAAGGCCGGCGATTGGTAAACGTGGCACTTCAGGAGCTGAAGGATGATGAATATCTGGAACAAATTTCCAGAGGAAGTTTCAGATTGAAAGCCAGGACAGGAACTATCTCGGGTATAGTTGAACTTCAGCCACAAGGGTTTGCCTATATAATCAGTGAAGAAGTTGAGCGGCCTGTATTAGTCTCTGCACGTAATTTGAATCATGCCATGGATGGAGACAAAGTCCATGTTTTCTTGTATGCACGCAGAAAGAAACATGACCTCGAAGGTGAAGTGACTGAAATCATTGAACGCGCCAAATCCCGCTTTGTCGGAACAATTGAACGCTCACAAAACTTTGCATTCCTACTCCCTTCAGGGAAAGTGGGATTTGATATCTTCATTTCAAAAGAAAATTTAAATGGTGCTGAAGATGGCCAAAAAGCAATAGCAGAAATCATTGAATGGCCATCAAAAGCCAGAAGTCCGTTTGGTAAAATAATAGAAGTTTTAGGGGATACGGGTGATAACGATGCTGAGATGCATGCAATATTAGCAGAATTTGACCTGCCCCATAAGTTTCCTGAAAAAGTTAATTTAGTTGCGGAAAAAATTCCATTTGAAATACCTGAAGAAGAATATACAAAACGCAGAGATTTTAGAAATACCACAACCTTTACGATCGACCCTGCTGATGCAAAGGATTTTGATGATGCCTTATCAATCCAAAAGCTTGAAAACGGATTATGGGAAATAGGTATACACATTGCTGATGTTACACACTATGTTTCTCCTTCGTCAATAATCGAAGAAGAAGCACAAAGCAGAGCCACCTCGGTATATCTCGTCGACAGAGTTGTTCCTATGCTTCCTGAACATTTATCAAACGGAGTATGCTCCTTACGCCCAAAAGAGGATAAACTGTGCTTTTCAGCTGTTTTTGAAATAGATGACAATGCGCGGATAAAAGATCAGTGGTTTGGCAAAACCATCATAAATTCCGATCATAGATTTGCCTATGAAGAAGCTCAGGAGATTATAGAAAATAAGCAAGGCGTTTATTCAGAAGAACTTCTCAAGTTAAATGATCTGGCACTGAGGCTTAGAGAAGAGCGGTTTAAAAAGGGATCTATAGGTTTTGATCGCATCGAAATTAAATTTAACATCGATGAAAAAGGAAAACCCATTTCAGTATTTTTTAAAGAATCAAAAGAAGCCAATAAGCTAATAGAAGAATTCATGCTTCTGGCCAATAAAAAGGTTGCAGAACTGATTGGAAAACCAAAAGAAAAGAAAAAATCAAAAACCTTTGTATACAGGATCCACGACAGGCCTGACCCTGACAAACTTGAATCCTTTAATTCCTTTATTAGTAGATTTGGATATGGTATTAATCTTACCACAACCAATACCATATCAAATTCAATGAATAAATTATTGGATCATATAAAAGGAAAGAAAGAGCAAAATGTTGTGGAAACCCTGGCTATCCGAACTATGGCTAAAGCAGCATACTCAACACGAAACATCGGACACTATGGCTTGGGATTCGACTATTACACACACTTTACCTCCCCAATCAGACGTTACCCCGATATGATGGTACACCGGCTGTTGGAAAAATACCTTAATAACGGAAGGTCGGTCAGTGAAGATAAATATGAAGAATTATGCCGCCACTCTTCTGATATGGAATCACGGGCGGCTAACGCAGAAAGAGCTTCTATTAAATACAAACAGGTTGAGTTTATGCAAGACCATGTTGGTGAAATCTATTCAGGGGTTATCTCGGGAATTACAGATTGGGGAATTTATGTAGAACTAGATAACAAAATTGAAGGAATGATTCCAATCCGTGAATTAGATGATGACTTTTATATTCTGGATGAAAAAAATTATGCCCTTGTGGGCCGTCATTCCCATAAAAAATACCAATTGGGCGACGATATAAAAGTGAAAATCTGGAAAACAAATCTGGAAAAAAAACAACTTGATTTCAGAATAGAAAAAAATAATGTTGAAGAAATACACTAATAACTCACATTATATTCCTTATAATAAAAACTTTAGCAAAGAAATAAGTATTATCGGCTTTTCGAATCAAAAAATTTAAATCGTTTAGCAGCTGGAATAAATAATTATATTTGTTGCTGTTTAATGCAGCAAAAAAGTAAATACAATGCCAACTAATATCGAAAACGGTACTAAAAGAGACCTGAACAGAGAAAGTATCTTAAAAATTGCAAGAGAGATTTTTAGCAAGTATGGATACAAAAAAACAACACTCGACGATATTGCTAATGCTGTAAGAAAAGGGAAGAGTTCACTTTATTATTATTTCGAAAGCAAAGAGGATTTGTTCCAGGCAGTGATAATGAAAGAGGTTGAGATACTTGCCCATGAACTGGAAATTGTTATAAACCGTAATACCGACCCGGTTGATAAATTACGTGATTATATTCTCACTAAGTTATCTACATTCCGTAATCTTGCAAATTTTTATCATGCTATTGAAAATGACCTTACGGCTATTGAATTCATTGAAGAAGTTAAGCTTCGTTATGAACAGGACGAAATAAGAATGATTAAACGAATCCTTATTGAGGGTGTACGGAAGAATGAATTTGAAATATACGATTTTAACCTGGCAGCAATAGGTATTACTACTGCAATTAAAGGATTAGAAATGCCATTAACAGCCGGCAATTATGGTAATGTAAATCTTGAACGAAGCGTAGATATTATTTTAAAGATTATGTGTTATGGAATAATGAAACGATAAAGTTAAGCATCGTTTTTTCTTTACGAACAAAAATATTAAAAGAAAGGCCGGTTCAACAACCGACCTTTTCTCTATCAACCTAAACCTAAACTAAACCAAAAACCAAACCATCTGTGTGATGTGAGTTAATCAAGTACATATCTAAACGTAGTTCCCATAAAAAGGTTTAGTATTACTATAAAAAATTTCATAATATTTTAATAACCCTATATAATCATTTGTATTTCAAATAATTATATGCTATGTTTATTCTCATAAAAATTATTTCAACTTATCATTAAAGGATTTCAGCAATAGTAGAAAATTACCACACCTGAAATCTTCTTCTATTAAATATACTTCCATGCCATGGAATACTAAATGTCTGAGGTTCAACATTTATTCCTCCTGCCTATAAAACAAAACATTGTATGGCACGGTTTTATAAGAAGCTAATATACTCTTTTTTAGTAATAGATTAGACTTTGAAAGATATACAAATGCTGATATGAATATTTTTTTCTTAGAGAATTTAAATTAAAAGGTTATGCCAAGAGCAATTTGGAAAGGTGGAATTAGTTTCGGATTGGTTTACATTCCAATAAAGCTTTACAGTGGAGCTGTTCATAGTAATATCGACTTAAATATGATCAGGGAAGAAGATAAGTGTCCCATTAAATATGTAAGGGTTTGTCAAAATGATGGGAAAGAAGTCCCCTGGAAAGAAATTGCTAAAGGCTTTAAAATGGATGATTACTACGTTGTAATTAAAGATGAAGACTTCAAGAAAGCCAGTAAAGGGAAAAGCGATAGTATCGACATTATTGAATTTGTTAAAACAGAAGAAATAAATCCACGATATTTTGAAAAACCTTATCTACTGGAACCCGAAAAAGGAGCAGGTAAAACTTACAATCTCCTTCGTCAGGCAATTGTAAAATCTAAAATGGCCGGATTGGCAAAATTTGTACTCAGGAATCGTGAGCATCTGGCACTCCTTATGGCCGATGAAAACGTAATTTATCTGACACAAATGCGGTATCATGAAGAGCTCAGAACTCCTGACGATTTAAAAATTCCAGACACTAAACCCTCTAAACAGGAGGTTGATATGGCTATGCAGCTTATAAAAGGCATGAGCAACAAATTTGAACCTGAGAAATATAAGGACACTTATCAGGAGACATTGAAAAAGATTATTGATGCAAAATCTAAACACAAAGAAGTTAAGGCTCCAAAACGCAAAAAAGAAGAAAAAGGCATGGATGATTTAATGGAGCAGCTTAAAAGGAGTCTGGAGATGGCAAACTAAAAAAGTTGAACTACCTGTTTAAAATCATTTATGGCAAAGCTGACAAAATATAATGAGAAACGGGATTTTGAAAAGACACCTGAGCCCAAAGGAGAACCTGTATCTTATGAAGAAAAAAACAGGTTTGTTGTCCAACGGCATCTGGCACGACGAGAACATTATGATTTCAGGCTACAGTTAGAAAATGTTCTGGTAAGCTGGGCTATACCTAAAAAGCCTGTTTATGATCCTTCAGTAAAACGTCTGGCTATAAAAGTTGAAGATCATCCTTTAAGTTATATTCATTTTGAAGGAAATATTCCTAAAGGAAATTATGGTGCCGGAACTGTCATGGTATGGGATCTTGGCTATTATTACCTTGGCGAAGATAAAAGTTTTCCTGAACCATCTGTCATGAAGAAAAAGCTTTCGAAAGGTTCGTTAAAACTTTATTTGCAAGGAGCTAAATTAAAGGGATATTTCAATCTCGTAAAAGCATCAGGAAGCGATAAGGATGAATGGTTCTTTATGAAAGCGTCTGAAAATGATGATGAAACTGATTTTGAAGATAAAAGTGCTCTGACCGGTAACACCATGGATGAAATAAAAGGGTCAACTAAAATCTGGAATTCAAATGCTCACACGTCAGAAGCTAATGAAGAAAATACTAATAATGATATTGAATCAACACTACCTGCAAAAAAGAAGAAAACTTCCTTTCCCGGTTTCATAAAACCCATGTTAGCTACATTGACTAAAAATGCTTTTTCTGATAAAGAATGGATTTATGAATTTAAATTTGATGGTTATCGCACCCTTGCAACAAAAGATAATGACAAGGTAAAATTGTTTTCCAGAAATGAAAATGACTTTACCAAACGGTTCAGCATCATTGCAGAAGAACTGGAAGATATAAATGCAAAGTTTGTTATTGATGGTGAAGTTTGTTTTATGGAGGATGCTGATTCAATGAACTTTCAAAAACTTCAGAACATAGATAATGAACCGGATAAACTTCATTATTTCATATTTGATTTACTGTGGCTGAATGGCCATGACCTAACTAAGATACCTCTTACTGAAAGAAAAAAACTTTTATCTATAATGCTCAAAGATCCACCAGAACATATTCATTATGTGGATCATATTATAGAAAAAGGTAAGTCTTTTTTTTCTGAAATTGAAAAAAAGAAACAGGAAGGAATAATTGCAAAAAGAGCCTCATCGAAATATTACCCGGGTAGCCGTTCTGATGACTGGCTTAAAATTAAAACCGGGTTCCGGCAGGAAATGATTATATGCGGATTTTCTCCATCAGAAAAAGAATCAAGGCCATTTAGTTCCTTGTTATGCTGTGTAAATGACAATAACAAATTAATTTATACAGGCAGGGTTGGAACAGGGTTTAGTGAACGTCTTCAAAAAGACATACTAAACAAGCTTAAGAAATTGGTTGTCAAGAAACCTCCGGTTGAAAATCCTCCATCAACAAAAAATATTGTATGGGTTAAACCTGAATTACTATGCGACGTTAAGTTTTCAAGTTGGACCAAAGACAAAATAATGCGTCACCCTTCCTTCATTGGTTTGCGAACAGATAAAGAAGCGAAGGAAATTAAACTTGAAAAACCGGTAAAAACTCCAAAAGAAGATTCATTGGTACAGATTAGTAATCCGGATAAAATTTTCTGGCCAGATGAAGGGTTCACTAAAGGGAATGTAATAGATTATTATAATAATATTGCTGATACAATTCTGCCCTACCTAAAAGACAGGCCTCAATCGTTGTATCGTACGCCAAATGGAATTGAAGGTAAAGGGTTTTTCCAAAAAAATGTTGAAAAACTTGCTCCTGAATGGACCGATACTGTCACTTTAGACAACAGCAAAGGTGGCACTATTGAATATCTGCTTTGTCAGAATAAGGATACTTTACTGTATATGGCAAATCTGGGATGTATTGAAATTAATCCATGGAGTTCTTCCTTGCCGGACCTTGATAAGCCTGATTTCATGATATTCGATCTCGACCCTGTAGATATTGGTTTTGAAAAGGTAATCCAAATTGCTCAGGCCTTTAAAAAATTGTTCGATCAATTATCCATGCCATCTTACTGTAAAACTTCAGGCTCACGCGGCATTCATATATATGTGCCTGTCATTAAAAAATATACGTATCCCCAGGTACAGAAGTTTGTAAAGATTATGCAGCAACACATTCATAATCAATTTAAAAGCTTAACTAGTTTTGAACGTTCACCATCAAAGAGAAAAGGTAAGATTTACCTCGACTATCTACAGAACGCTAAAGGCAAAACAATGTCGTCGGTATACAGTCTGAGGCCTCGACCAGGTGCACCTGTGTCAGCTCCTGTTCATTGGGATGAGGTTAAAAAAGGGTTGACTCCCACTTCTTTCAACATCAAAAACATGCCAAAACGGCTTGAAAAAGTGGGTGATCTTTGGCAAGATATATTTGACAACAGAGTAGATATGGAAAAAATCCTGGGGCAAATGAGTAACAAATAGCTTTACGAATTTAAATCTTATCAGGTAAATCCTACCTTGGATTTATCCTGCTATCAACTTCGATATATCTTCGATTCAAATTCGTTAAATATCGAACTTGTATCGAAGAAACATCGAAGAAAGTACGAAGAAAGGTGGAGGAAAAGTAGCGGGATTTATAAGGTAGCCAATCGGCGGTTAATTATATTCCCATGATATAAATTCTTCAGATAAATTTTATGCTCCAGCGATTCAATGATATATT
>DASRQG010000012.1:0-3073 GCA_035645995.1 Mariniphaga sp.
ACTGGCATCTGCGCTTTCTATTCCGGTGAATATGCATAATGTGGAGGAGGGTAAAATTTTCCGCCCTGCTGTGTGGGCTGCTTTCGGTGCTGACAATGAAGGTGCCGATTATCGTGCATGTGCTGCTTACGGACCGTTATATTAATAATCTATATCATTGTATCAAATGAAGAATACATTATTTATCATTTTGCTATTGTTGACTAATTGTCTTTCAGTGATCGCTCAACAGATAGTGGTAACCGGAACTGTAATAGATGAGCAGGACCGTTCACCTCTCGTAAGTGTAGGAATTCAAGTGAAAGGGAAAAATATTGGCGTTCTCACAGACTTGGATGGAAAGTATGAGATTCAAGTTCAAAAGGGGGATGTCCTTATGTTTTCGTACGTTGGTATGAAACCTCAGCAAATAACTGTGCAGGAACAGACAGTAATTGATGTCGTTATGACCTCGGATGGACAGATTGATGAGTTAGTAGTTATCGGATACGGAACAGCACGCAAAAGTGACTTAACGGGATCAGTTGGAACACTCAATATTGAGGACGTTGCGAAAACCAATCCTGTAAGTATTAACCAGGCTTTACAAGGACGTATAGCCGGTGTGAACGTTATGCAGACCGATGGTGCCCCTGGATCATCAATCAGTATTCAAGTACGTGGAGCAAATTCTTTTGCTTCAAATACTGAACCCTTGTTTGTCATTGATGGAATTCCATTTGAAACAGGAGGTACACCCTCAGGAGGAACAGGTAGACAAGTAAATCCTTTGTCTTTTATCAATGTTCAGGATATTGAATCATTAGAGGTGCTAAAAGATGCTTCTGCTACTGCTATTTACGGTTCACGTGGTGCCAACGGTGTTGTTTTAGTGACTACGAAAAAAGGAAAGAAAGGTGAGGACAAAATTGATGTGGGTGTCAATTTTACAGCATCATATTTAAACAATCGTGTGAAATTTTTGAATGGGCACGACTATGCCACCTATGCCAACGAACGTCAACGTAATCACTATACCTACGATGGTGTTGCATATCTCTCACCTGTCTACGCAGGTGCCTGGGGATACGACCAGAACAAGGGTTATTATGTATATAATCCCTCACCCCGGGATTTTGCTGATGGTTATATGAATGGAGGTACTAATTGGACTGACGTGATTACCCAACAGGCACTTTCAAAGGAATACATGCTTAGTTATTCTGGAGCCAGTGACGCAGGAGATCATTATGTGTCGGGGAGTTTTCTTGAACAAAATGGCGTTATTTATGGAACAGGGTATAGGCGGGCTAATTTGCATATGAAGATTAACCGAAATATTAAAGATTATCTTCGAACAGGCGCTTCTATTACATTCTCTAATTCAAAGACCGATTTTGCTGTCGCTAACTGGTCAAATGCAGACATATTCAGGGATGCACTTTACTATCCATCCACTGAATTTATCTTCGATCCTGTTACGATGGATGTGAATGATGAAGATTTTTACTATGCAACGAATCCTTATGTTGCTGTTCGTGAATTAAATGACAATACCACCGGAAAAAACATCCACCTGAATGCCTATTTGGCAATCGATTTTTTAAAAGATTTCAACTTTAAACAGACCCTGGGTTATGGATACAATTTTTCCGAACGCCTGGCATATTACAGTCGTAACACCAGAGCCGGGTATGTAAACAATGGTACCGGTAGCCAATCAGATTACTGGAACTACAATGTTTCGTCTGAATCGCTGTTGACATACAACAAAACGTTTGCGAAAAACCACCGGGTAAACGCTGTTGGTGCATTTACATTTGAGCAATTCGATTATGGAAATAAAGGGATGTCGGCTTCGGAATTTCCAAACGATTATCTTCAGATGTACAACATGGGAACTACTCTTGACCCATTGAAGAAAAATCTTTGGAGTGGAAGAGGACGCTCACGAATACTTTCATGGCTTGGACGTGTTAATTATGTGATGAAAGATAATTATTTGTTTACTTTTTCAGCACGTGCTGATGGTTCCAGTAAATTTGCGGTGGGTAATAAATGGGCTGACTTCTACTCAGTTGCTTTTGCCTGGCGTGCTTCTGAGGAAGAGTTTATCAAAAAGCTCAAACTCTTTAGTACGTTAAAACCAAGAATAAGTTTTGGGCAAACTGGGAACCAGTCGATTAACAATTACCAAACTGTTGAACTGTTGATTGCACAGGCATCATCTTTGAATGGAAATATCGTACCGGGTTATGCGGAAGCTGTTTGGAAAGGACCTGTAAATCTTGATCTGATGTGGGAAACAACAGCTCAGTATAATGTGGGTGTTGACATAGGTTTTTACGACAATCGCCTCTTGCTTACATTAGACGCTTATTACAAAAAGACCCGTGACTTATTACAGGACATCGCATTGCCATATAGTTCCGGTTTTGATGTGATGAAAGATAATTATGGTTACGTTATCAATCGCGGATTAGAACTGAGTGTACAAGCCAATTTATTGGAGAAAACACCTTTGAAATGGGATGTCAATGCAAATATTTACCTAAATAGAAATGAAATTGGTGGTTTAACGGACGATCAATATGCCCAGCGATTATTTGTCGGGGTTGATCAGATATACGTACACCGAAATGGAAAACCGATAGGTACAATTATTGGCTATCAATCAGATGGCTTCTACGATAGTGAAGCCGAAGTTCGTGCCGATCCCGTTCACGCTAAGAAAACCTATCAGGAAATTAAAGCATTGATCGGCGAAGAAAAAATTCGAAACAATGACGATAACATGAGTAGTATTTCTGTTACCGACCGGGTAATAATTGGTAACGTGAATCCTGATTTTCAGTTTGGTATCACAAATAATCTTCAGTGGAAGAATTTTTCCTTTAGTTTTTTCATACAGGGTAACGTGGGAGGTAATATATTGAATGCCAATCTGCTGCAGAACGTAGATATGCTCGGTTGGGGAAATATACCGCAATTTGCATTTGACAATAGATGGACTGCCGCCAATCCATCTATAGCTCAGTTTCCCAAGCCAAATGAGGGATTTGGCAGGGTTTCTTATTTTTCCGATCGTTTTATT
>DASRQG010000013.1:0-11920 GCA_035645995.1 Mariniphaga sp.
TATTTTGACAATTTCAACCCCGATCTTTATAATCCTCGCGAGTGGGCCAAAATGGCTAAAAATGCCGGAATGAAATATGCTGTTATTACTTCAAAGCATCATGATGGATTTTGTTTGTTTGAGTCAGAATATACTGATTATGATGCAACGGCGACTCCGTATGGAAAAGATTTGATAAAGGAATGGGTGGAAGCTTTTCGTGCAGAGGGACTTGGTATTGGGTTTTATTATTCATTAATCGACTGGCACCACCCTCATTTTACAGTCGACAGCAGACATCCTCAAAGAGCAGATTCAAAAGAGGAATATGATAAGCTGAATCAGGGACGTGATATGGATGTTTATCGTACTTATCTGAAAAATCAGGTTCGGGAAGTACTTACCAAATATGGGAAAATTGACATTATCTGGCTCGACTTTTCCTATCCCGGAGAATTTGGGAAAGGACGTGATGATTGGAACTCAATGGAATTGATTAAAATGGTAAGAGAATTGCAGCCTGACATTATCATAAACGACAGGTCCGACCTGAATGATGTTTGGGGTGGATGGGATTTTACAACCCCTGAACAGTTTAAAGTCCAGAAATGGCCGGAAAAGGACGGGAAGAAAATTCCATGGGAAACCTGTCAGACATTCTCAGGCAGCTGGGGATATTATCGTGATGAACATACCTGGAAAGACAATAAACAATTGTTGGGATTATTAATTGAAAGTGTGAGTAAGGGAGGAAACCTGCTATTAAATGTCGGGCCTACAGGAAGAGGCATGTTTGACCACAGGGCTGTGGAAGCATTAGACAATATGGGAAAGTGGATGCAGATTAACAGCAGGTCAATTTATGAATGTACACAGGCTCCTGATCATTTTGAAGTTCCTGAAAATTCTCTGCTGACATACAATCCAAAGGCTAATCGGCTTTACATACACCTACTCGATTATCCCATTACTCATTTAAAACTTCCCGGCTATAAAGGAAAGAGTAAATATGCTCAGTTTTTGCACGATGCTTCTGAGATATTTATAAGCGGTCCATTTTATAATCACAGGCAAGGTGACCATAAAGATTCAGAAAATGATCTGACACTTCGTTTGCCTGTTAACAAGCCGAATATTGAAATTCCTGTTATAGAAGTGTTTTTAGAAGAATAATTTCATACTCAATTCTATCGAAATAAGTATAGTGAACCTTAACTTTCGTTAAGTGTTTTTGTTAATGAGATATAAATTCAAGAGTAGATTGTATGAACAATATTCATCAATGTGAAAGAATTAGAAAATTTTTTTACAAAGATGTTGTTTATTTAATGTATTTTCTTGAGTTGAAATATAGAGAAACTCCAACACTAAAAACATACTTTAGGTAATGAATGTCATTTTTTTTGTAGAAGAGCTTTTATATAATTGTCATTTATTTACAATTTTATTTAGAAAATTTTAACCCATATTAAAACCGTGTATGAAAAGGAAAATGGATTGTAAAAAAAGAGCTTTAAGAACATCATTTCTATTGCTCTTTTTTGTGTTATTAGCTGCTGGTGTATATGCACAGCAAAGGACAATTTCCGGTACTGTTGTTGATCAATCAGGGTTGCCATTACCTGGCGTTTCGGTTGTAGTGAAAGGGACAACAACCGGTACGGTAACAGATGGTAATGGTATTTTTTCTCTTAGTGTCCCTGCTAATGCAGAAGCACTTCAAGTTTCATTTGTAGGTATGAGAGCACAGGAAGTTCCACTTGCAGGAAGAACGACCTTTGATATTACGCTCGAAGAAGAAACAATAGGGATAGAAGAGGTTGTAGCGATTGGATACGGTACTGTACGAAAGAGTGATTTAACCGGGTCGGTGGTATCAGTGGGAGCTGATGAAATAGCAGCATACCCAACTATAAACGCTGTTCAGTCATTACAGGGAAGAGCAGCAGGTTTGCAGATTTCATCCAATAATGGTGAACCGGGTGCCTCACAGCGTATCCGTATACGAGGAGGTACTTCTATTTCAGCAAGTAGTGACCCGATTTTTGTCGTTGATGGTTTTGTTGGGGCAGCGCTTCCTCCACCCGAGGATATTCAATCAATTGAAGTTCTGAAAGATGCCTCAGCTACCGCCATCTATGGTTCGCGTGGCGCAAATGGCGTTATTATGGTTACCACAAAACGAGGCAGAACAGGCGCCGCAACCATTGAACTGAATACTTCTTATTCAATGCAAAACGAAATAAACAGACTTGATTTGCTTAATGGCGATCAGTTTATGGAGTATATCAGGGAAGCAAGGCCAAACATTGAGCCGGCAGGTGCCAATACTGATTGGCAGGATGAAATTTTTAGAACCGGACATATTCAGAATTATCAACTTTCAATTTCAGGCGGTAGTGATAATGTTAATTACTATGTTTCAGGAACGATGTATGATCAGTCCGGAGTTATTGTAAATTCATCCTACGATCGTTTTTCTATTACCAGCAATATAGATGTTCAGGCTAAGGATTGGTTTAAGGTAGGGCTTAATGCTTTTGCTCAACGGTCAACAAAAGACGGTGTGAGAACACAGGAAGGTTCCGGAGGGTTAACACCCGGGGTCATTTCTTCTGCTTTTAAATTTGAGCCTGATCAATCGATTTACGATGAGAACGGGCGTTTTACAATAGGACGGTTACATGATCCGATTGATAATCCTTATGCTATTGCAACCCAACTGCAGGACGAAGATATTAACGATCGCTTCCAGGGAAATGCCTATGGTGAATTTCAGCTCATGGAATCATTGCGTTTCAGAACAACATTCGGAGCTACTACTAACAGTGGGCGCAGGGGAAGATATTCTCCTACTACCTTGCAGGAAGGACGCAATGCCGGTGGAGGTGATGCAAGGGTTGATGGTACAAAGAGCACCTTGTTTCTGAATGAGAATTATCTGACTTATGATAGAACTTTTCAGGATATCCATCATTTTACAGCGATGGCCGGCTATTCATTTCAATCTTCCGAATCAGAAAGTTGGGGTGGAAGGAGCCAGTCATTCATAACCGATGCAATTTCTTTTTGGGGACTTGGATCAGGTGCAATTTATCAGGCTCCTAATTCAAGCTTTGTTGATTGGCGCATTTCATCCTATTATGGCCGTTTGAATTATACCTGGCAAGACCGTTTTTTAGTTACATTTAATGCCCGTTATGATGGCTCTTCCAACTTTAGTGCAAACCGTAAATGGGCCTTTTTCCCATCTGGTGCACTTGGATGGAACATGGGTAATGAAGCATTTCTTGAGGATGCAAATTGGCTCAGTTCCTGGAAGTGGAGATTGAGCTATGGGCTTACAGGTAATCAGGCTATTTCTCCTTATGAAACATTGGCACGTTTTTCACCTGTTTTCTCTGTAATAGGGGGAAATGCTGTTAATGCCGCCAGGCCTACTACTGTTGCAAATGATAATCTTACCTGGGAAACAACTTCACAGTTGAACCTTGGAGCTGATATTTCTTTAATCAATGATCGGATCTCGCTTACTTTTGATCTGTACAGGATGGTTACTTCTGACTTATTATTCTCAGTTCAACTTCCTCAGTATACCGGCTATACTACTCAAATAAGGAATATAGGTGAAGTTGAGAATAAAGGATTCGAAGCCATGTTTACTTCAAGAAATTTTACCGGTAATTTTCAATGGAAGATGGATGTTAATGTATCTGCAAACCGGAACAAAGTACTTACACTTCCTGATGGAAATGAGATACAATATGGATCAGGGCCCGGACACATGGTCGGACTGGGTAACACACAGGTGTTGCGTGAGGGTGAACCTGTAGGTTCTTTTTTCGGATGGATATACGATGGAGTTTACCAGGAGGGTGATAACTTTATTCCCGGAGGTGGATTTGAACAAATTGCCGGAGGTGAGAAATTCAGAGATATCGATGGAAGAAATGCAGAAGGAGAACTTACCGGACAGCCCGATAATGTTTTGAATAACGATGACCGGACCATTATCGGAGATCCTAATCCCGACTTTATTTATGGCTGGAACAATGACTTCCGCTGGAGGAATTTTGACTTGAATATTTTCTTCCAGGGATCGCAGGGTAATGATATTCTTAGCTATACATTAATGGAATTAGACCTGATGGCAGGAATAAACAACGCTACTACCAATGCATTGAACAGGTGGTCGCCATCAAATACTGATACCGACGTGCCTAAAGCCGTCGTTGGCCGTACCCGGAGGGTTTCTACCCGGTGGATCTATGATGGAAGTTATATAAGATTGAAAAATATTTCCCTTGGCTATAATTTACCTTCATCCGCTCTTGATTATCTGAATGTCTCAAAGTTGAGAATATTTGTCAGTGCTCAAAACATTTTTACACTAACGGATTATCCTGGTTATGATCCTGAAGTAAATTACAATAGTGGAGGTAGTACGAATGGTAACCGGAATGTAGGTCTTGATTACGGGAGTTATCCAAACGCAAAATCATATACTTTTGGTATAAATATTGGCTTTTAAACAGTAAAACACAATTGAAAGAAAGAAACATGAAAAATATATTTTTTAAAACATTAATTATAGCGCTTGTTCTTAGCTTTTCATCCTGTGTTGATCTGGATGAACAGCCTGTTGGCTTACTTGCGCCAGAAACATTATTTCAAACTCCAAGAGATGTGGAAGTTGCTATATTTGGAGCTTATGGCTGGATTGCCTCAGAAAGATTATATGGCCGTCAGTTTGTGACAGCCCTGATGCTTCGCAGCGATATGGGAGATATCGGTGATCGTGGTACTCCTGCCGAACGTCAGCAGGTTAACGATTTTAATATGGATGCCAATAATGGAATGATTCGACAGTTCTGGCCCTATTGGTATCAAACTATTAGTGCCGCAAATGCCGCAATTTCAGGTGCTGAAGCTATTGGAGAATCTGAAGAAATAATTAATCCTCTTGTTGCTGAGGCACGATTTGTTCGGGCATTCAGCTATTATCATCTGGTAAGGGTATTTGGTGATATTCCTTATATTAATACTTTTGTAAGAGATCCTGAAACATTAGCTGATATTTCTAAAACTCCTGCAGCGGAGATTTATCAGGAAATTATTAATGATTTTCTATTTGCAAAAGAATGGTTGCCGGATACCTGGCCAAATGGTGTTAAGTCCAGACCAACTAAAGGTACTGCTGCTTCATATCTGGCATCTGTTCATCTGACCCTGGGAGATTATCCTCAGGCTTATACAGAGGCTAAATGGGTGATTGATAATAAAGATCGTTTTGGTTATGCTCTCGAGCCAGATTATCAAAACCTTTATCGTTCATTATTGGGTGATCGGCCGGAACATATTTTTACAATCGATTTTTTAGGTTCTCAGAATGGTGGCGGAGGTGCTAATGATGATCTTATGCCCCCAATGACTGGTATCAGAGGCGCTGATCATCAGGGATGGAGTGTTATTGTTCCATCTATGCAGGTCTTTAATGAATGGGATGACCGGGATTACCGTAAATGGGTAAGTTTTGATGACTCTATAGCAGTGAATGAAGTATTGGTTCCTTATACTGAATTTGATAATACACAACGACCGCATATAGCAAAATATTCACGATTCCCCGGAAATTCAAGCGGTGATGGTAGATATTCAGATCATAATTATTCGGCATTCCGGTTTGCTGAAGTTTTGCTTATTGCTGCTGAAGCCGGTGCTGAAGCGAATGGTGTTAGTGCCGAACTGGAAGGATACGTGAATCAAATCAGGGAAAGAGCCAGAAATGGGGCAGGAGAATCAACAGCAGCATTTCCGGAAAATGTACCCACCGGCCTTAGTAAAGAAGAATTTGTTGATTTGGTGCTTGAAGAAAGACGTATAGAATTATCATTTGAGTTTAAACGCTGGTATGATATTAAGCGAAGACAGTTGGGTGAAGAGGTATTTCTGGGACCGAATGCCCGTGAACCACATCCTAATTTTGATCCGCAACGTGATTACCTGTTCCCGCTGCCTGCACAGGAATTGGATGTAAACCCGAATTTGTTGCCACAAAATCCGGGTTATTAAAACAAATTCTTTTTTTTAATTAAATTTATCATTTATCAAGGGCTGTTTCATCAAGGGTGGATGAGACAGCCCTTAATTTTTTCCATTAATCAGTTATTATTAAACGTTGACAGATAAGGGATGAAGATATGGCAATGGGTTGAGGAATAAACTATTTTACTAGTGGAATTTTTAAAGGGGAAGTTGATGAGATTTTATATATTTGAAGTTAAAAGGAATTGAATAAGATCTATTACCGGTTTTAACTAACACATATTAATTGATGAATCGTAAAAATTTTTTAAAAAGTACGGCTTTATTGGCCGGTTTATCTACAGTTTCGGCAAGTATTTCAGCTTCTGATGCTGTGCAGCAAAAAGCTTCGGGCAAAGTTTTATTGAAAAAAGGCCTGGGCTATGGAATGATACGTGAAGATTTATCACTAATCGATAAATTTAAACTCGTTAAAGACCTTGGCTATGATGGAATCGAATTAAATTCTCCAACTGATCTGAATAAATCAGAAATACTGGCAGCAAAAGAAAAAACAGGCATTGAGCTACCCAGTGTGGTTAATAAAGATCATTGGCAAAAGCCACTGTCAGATCCCGATCCGGAAATCAGAAAACAGATTATTGAATCAGTAGCTCAATCACTTCAGGAAGCAAAAGAGTTCGGTGGAGATACTGTTTTGGTAGTTCCTGGAGTTGTTAATGAAAAGGTGTCCTACGAGCAGGCTTATGTGACAGCTCAAAACTCTATAAGAGAACTGATACCTTATGCAGAAAAGACAGGAGTTCAAATTGCTTTGGAAAATGTGTGGAATAACTTTATTCTTAGTCCTGTTGAAGCTAAAAAGTTTATTGATGAAATTAATCATCCGTTAGTGGGCTGGTATTTTGATGTTGGTAATATCTTACGCTATGGATGGCCGGAGCATTGGATTAAAACATTGAACAAACGGATTATGAAGGTACATATAAAAGAGTTCAGCAGAAAAATAATGAACGATGAAGGTTTGAGAAAAGGCTTTCAGGTGAATTTAACAGAAGGAGATATTAATTGGCCGGTTGTAATGAATGCGTTGAAGGAGGTAAATCATCAGGGAGGATGGATGACAGCCGAGGTAAGTGGTGGCGACCGACAAAGACTTAAAGATGTATCAGAAAGAATGGATAAAATTATTGGATACTTATAAATAATAGCAGAATCCCGGTAAATATGCCGGGATTTTTGATAATGTTTCTTTTATACCCTTGACCTGAAATATTTAAATCTTTGTATTCTGAAGCCAGATGCAGTGAATTTAAATATGTGAGATTCATTAACGAACAGGTAATGTTGATTCACTTGATTTCTTCAAAAGCTGTTAAATCAATAATTTATTGTTAATCGTCTCTACAATAAACCTGCTGAAATCTTTTTTGCATAAAGGAAATCATTCAATAATAATTTATAATAATTATATTCAATATGAAAACCTTTTTGAAAATTGAACGTAAGACTGTCAGGTTATCTATAAAAAATCGTGGTATAATATACAGATATTGTTGTGAGAGAGCATCAGAACCCAGGGTAATATCTTCCTTATAGAAAGAGAATTAGAATCGGATTTTTTCCCTGAGGGAAATATCGAAGTTCCGGTGTTTAAAAGAATCACATTCTTGACGATGATATTCAAGGGGCAGTATAAAATTCTGCTTTAAGTATATGATTATAGATTTTGTGTTAAAAAAATTTTAATTTTGAGGCAATAAAAAAATGAAGACAGGTGTTTTATACGCTCGGAAAAGAGATATGACTGCCTAAATCAAACATTAAGACTGATGAAAAATAAAAGAAATTATTCTAATCTTCAACTAACTACATTGGTAGTGTTGCGCTTTTTAATAGGTTGGCATATTTTGTATGAAGGAATAGCAAAATTGCTTAACCCTGCATGGTCATCAATAGGATTTCTTCAACAATCACAAGGCTTACTTTCAGGTTTTGCAAAATGGGTGATTTCCAATCCAACTGTTCTTGGTGTAGTTGATTTTCTAAATACCTGGGGTTTGATTGCTATTGGATTGGGGCTGATCCTTGGCCTTTTTACCCGAATAGCTGCAGTTGCAGGTGCTGCATTACTTTTTGTATATTATCTAAACACACCACCTGTTATCGGAGTGGAATACATACTTCCAACTGATGGTAATTATCTGCTGGTAGATAAAACATTAATTGAATCTGTTGCATTGGTAGCATTGGCCTTATTTCCTACAAGCCAGCTGTTTGGATTGGATGTATTTAGATTTAACCATAAAACGAGATAGAAGGAGGATACTGATATATGAATGACCGGAAGTTTAACGACAAAGAAGAAAATAAACAACCTGAAGAAAACCGCGAACAGCGGAAAGGAATGCAAAGAAGAACTGTAATAAAAGCACTGGCTGGTTTGCCGGTGGCAGGTTATCTCGGTTTCCAGGTGTTGAAGAAGAATAAATATGATGATGGAAAGAGAAGTAGAATAATCAAAGAGCTTGGTCTTGACTCAATTGATTTTCCTGCATCTGATTATGGTACACGAAAACATAGTGGTGATTTACTCCGGATAGGAATTATTGGTTTTGGTGTCAGAGCACGACAGCTGAGTTTAGCATTAGGATTTATGCATCCGGATGAAGTTAAGACTCGTCAACAAAATAATACGTTGCAAAACTGGTTAAGTCAGGAATATTTAAATGTAGCTGTTACCGGTATTTGTGATGTTTATGATAAGCATGCTGAAAATGGATTGGCTACTGCTTCAAACAGAATTCGGCCGGGTGGTGATATTGCTCCTGAACTGCCTGTAAAAAGATATAGGACTTATCAGGATATGTTGGCTGATAAAGATATTGATGCCGTAATTATTGCTACTCCTGATCACCACCATGCAAGGATTGCTATAGATGCCGCAAGAGCCGGGAAACATGTTTACAGTGAGAAAAGCCCCGGATTACATGAAGATGATCTGAATGAACTTTATAATACAATAAAAAATAGTAATATAGTTTACCAGCTAGGGCATCAGATTACTCAAAGTACAGTTTTTCAGCAAGCTAAAGAAGTAATTAAGAAAGACTTACTAGGTAAGATAACATTAGTTGAAACTACTACGAACAGGAATACTGCCAGTGGAGCATGGATTAGGCATATAGATGCTAATGGCAACCTCAAACCTGGCGATGAAAAAAGCATCGATTGGAAACAATGGCTCGGAAATACTCCTTATGTACCTTTCAGCGTTGAGAGGTTTTACAGCTGGACTCAATGGTTTGAATATGATCATGGCATGATTGGCCAGCTTTTTACCCATGAATACGATGCCATCAATCAATTGCTTAGAATTGGAATTCCCAAAACGGTTGTTTCGTCAGGTGGTATTTATTATTGGAAGGATAAACGTGAAATGCCGGATTCACTTAATTGTGTTTTTGAATATCCCCATCGTGACCTTACATTATTGTACAGTGGGAACCTTGCCTCCAGCCGTAGTCGCGGGAGGGTTTTTATGGGTCATGATGCTTCAATGGAATTAGGTAGCAATGCAATTATAACTGCCGATAGAAATTCTACAAAATATGCAAAAGCAATTAAGGCAGGATTAATAGACCCGGGAGCTCCAATGATTTCATTTAATCCCGGAGCAGGACAGATTGATGCTGTTTCTTCTGCCTCTGAACGCTATTATGCAGCAAGAGGCCTCACAACTACTACCATTAACGGTCGTCAGGTAGATGTTACACATCTGCACGTAAGAGAATGGATTGACTGTATTAGAAATGATAAAACACCAAGTACTAATATTGATAAGGCTTATGAGGAAGGAATCACCTGTTTGATGGCTCATAAGTCATATGTTGAAAAGAGAATGGTAGAGTGGGATGAGGTAAACAGAAAAATAATCTGATGAGAAAATTTTTAAAATCTATTGGTCCTGGATTAATAATTGCTTCTGTTGTTTTGGGTCCCGGAAGTATTACTGTGTCTTCACGTATAGGATCTGAACAGGGATATGCTTTTTTATGGGTTATTATTCTTGCAGGTATTTCGATGGTAATATATACTTCAATGGGGATGCGATTCGGTGTCTCCAATGAAAAATCTATATTACAAACCATTGCAGACACCTATGGCCGATGGTTTTCAATTGTTATTGGTATTTCTGCTTTCCTGGCAGCTTCAAGTTTTCAGTTTGGGAATAATTTGGGTGTTGGAATCGCAATGGAAGGAATTACCGGAATTGATGAGAGAGTCTGGCCTTTAATCTTTACACCTTCAGCAATTGTTTTGCTTTTTTGGGCCAAAAATCTTTATAAGGTTTTGGAAAAGTTAATGATGCTGCTCGTACTGGTTATGATCCTCGCCTTCTTTTTTAATTTAGTACTTGCAAAGCCAGATGCCGGTCAAATGTTGAGTGGATTTATTCCTTCTGCAATTAAATTGGAACATCTGGATATAATCACAGCTTTGGTAGCTACAACTTTTGTTCTTCATGGTGCTATATATCAATCATATCTTGCTCAGGATAAAAAATGGGGAATTGCTAATTTTAAAAAGGGCCTGCGAGATACATATATGGGTACTTTTGTTTTGTGCCTGATCTCCATTTTGATCATTGTTACTTCTGCTGCAGCTTTACATCCCAGAGGAATTTCAGTTAATTCAGCTGCGGATATGGCCATGCAGCTGGAATCGTTATTTGGAAGTTATGCCAAAATAGTTTTTAGTTTTGGTTTATGTGCTGCTGCTTTCTCGTCTCTAATGGTTAATGCTGTTATGGGGGGAGGATTGCTTTCTGATGGACTGGGGCTGGGACGCACTATGGGTGAGAAGATGCCAAAGGTTTTCACTACAATTGCATTATTGATGGGTATGATAATAGCCGTGTTTTTTAAAGGTGATGTTATCTATGCCTTGATTTTGGCCCAGGCTTCTTCAATATTCGCTGTACCTTTAATTGCTTTAGGGATGTTCCTGATTTTGAACAATAGGAAGGTAATGGGAGATTTTAAGAACAATTTATGGCAAAATATACTGGCTGTCTTTGGGTTTATTTTGATAAGCCTGATGGTTTATTTTATGTATGCACGGCTTGTAACTTTTGTTAATACTTTATAGGAATGTTATTTTCTAATGTCATTGAATTTACAAGATTGCTGATTTCTTTAGACACTGTTAATCCTCCGGGCAATGAGGCTGTTGCCGCAGAATTAACAGGTACTTTGCTTAAAGAGAATGGCTTTAAACTAACCAATATACCTTATGGCAGTAACCGGCATCACCTGGTTGCTGAAAAAGGTTGCGATAGTGGAAAACCAATATTAATCTTTACCGGACATTTTGATACCGTTCCGTTAGGGGCTAAAGAATGGACAGTTGATCCGTTTGGAGGGGAAACAATTGATGGCAAAATATATGGAAGAGGTTCCAGTGACATGAAAGGGGGAGTTGCAGCAATGGTTGGAGCTGCAATTAATGCTTTTGCAGAAACAGAACCTCAATGTGGTGTTAAGCTGTTGTTTACTGCCGACGAAGAAACCGGATGTAAAGGAGCCGGCCACTTGGTACAGCAGCTATCTTTGCAGGAAGAAGTAATTGGTATTGTAGTGGGGGAACCTACGGCAAATGTACCTGTTATTGGTCAGAAAGGAGGTTTATACCTTAAGGTTACGACATCAGGGAAAACAGCTCATTCTTCAATGCCACACCTGGGTGATAATGCAATTTATAAAGCTGCCAAAGCAATACTGAAAGCAGAGCAGTTTGAATTTAATGTTGTTGAAGATGATTTGCTTGGCTTTTCAACCATAAATGTAGGCCGGATGCAAGGTGGGCTGAATTTAAATTCAGTACCCGATTATGC
>DASRQG010000014.1:0-2787 GCA_035645995.1 Mariniphaga sp.
AGGCAAGACCTTAAATCAGGTTCTCACCTGATTGTACTTTTCTATTTCCTTTAGAGTTATTTTACCTTCATAAATTGCTTTTCCGGTTATAACACCGGGAACCTTCATCTTCGCAAGCTTAAAAATCTCATCCATTGAAGAAATTCCTCCACTGGCTATTATTTCAAGATTCGGAAACTTTTCCTGTATTTCTGCATACAGATCATAGGCAGGTCCAGAAAGCATTCCGTCTCTGCTAATATCAGTAGATATAACTTTCGTCACTCCTTTCTCTTTAAAATTATCAATAAAATCAATAATTGATAATTCGGTATCCTCCTCCCAACCATTTACTGCTATCTTGCCATCTTTAGCATCGGCTCCTAAAATAATTTTATCGCCACCAAAAACTGCTAACCAGTTAATAAAAGTATCAGGGTCTTTTACTGCAATACTCCCTCCTGTTACCATGGAGGCTCCTGAATTAAAAGCAATTTCCAGATCCTTATCTGATTTTAATCCACCCCCAAAATCAATCACAAGATTTGTTTTCCCGGCAATAAGCTCCAGTACTTTATAGTTTACAATATGCTTTTCGCGGGCTCCATCCAAATCTACAAGATGTAATCTTCTGATCCCTGTATCTTCAAACATCCTGGCTACTTCAAGAGGATTCTCATTATACACAGTTTTCCGGTTATAATCGCCTTGAGCCAGTCGTACACATTTACCGCCCAATATATCTATCGCAGGAATAATTTCGGTTTTATAATCCATTTGTTTCCATATCTTGTACACGCACAAAGATAGAAGTATAATCTCAAAAATCAGATATTTCAATCCCCGGCAACTCTACACCTTAACATGAAGAACCCTTACATCATCTCTTTAAGGTGTCTGTTATCGTACATTCTATAACTCTTTATGCAATTTTGTTTTAAATTTTCCCGAATACACCATCAGTGAATATTTCAGAATCAATGGCTCTTCTATCGATATTTTTACTGTTTCACGGCCCGGGAAGGCAATATTCTGCATACTGTTCTTCTTCCGGAGTATCCAGGGCTGTGGATACCCGGGGTTATCAGGATGATCAATAATCACAATCCCTTCTTTTTTGCCATTTTGATTTATTGACCCATAGACATTCATATAGCCGGGTGATTCAATTGCAGTCACTACCGGCTCCACCTCTCCATTAACACCTTCAAATATCACATCATCGGGCAACTTCATTCTTACAGAAAAACCACTATACCCTTTATTGTCTTCTGAACCACCTATTGATAAATTATCCTCAAGCGCTAAAAGTTGAATTTCAAAATCTATTCTTCTGAAATTCTTTCTTTTAGGGTGCACTGTTACAATAGTATTTTCTCTTATATAGGGAACCTTTTTACCTTCAGGTTTCCATTGTTCCGATAGCCAGTCGACCTCGATGTTCAGAATTCCTTTCCCGTATTTGTCTGAAATAAACTCTACCTCAGTTACATCTTGTTCGAAATCTACAATAGCCCATGGATCACCAATACGTTTGCCTTCTATCCATACCTGATGCCAGGCCCAGAATATCCCCCTATGATGAAGATGATCGTCCGGAAAATCTTCAGTAAGAATTGTACCATCTACTCCCCATAATGGATGAATGTAATGACGCCTTTCAAACTTTCCATCTATATTCTTTGGCTCTTCCTGATAAAACAAAACATTTTCTCCCTTTTCTAAAAGGAGCAAACCCTGCTTATCTTTTTCCATAGTAATCTGCGCTCCTGAAAAAATAGGCGCTGTAATACTTAGCAGTATTGCCAGGATAAATTTTTGCATCCTCGTTTTTTATTTTAACAATTTTTCGTAGAGCCATTCATTTTTAAAATCCCGCTGTTCCGGGAAGGTCCAGTGTTGAGTTTCCTGGAATACATGCAATTCCTTTGCTGCATCAATAACATTATACGCAGAATACATAGAGGTAGGCGGGCAAACATTATCATTGTATCCCCAGCTATACCATCCGGGAACTTTAACAAAACGAGCGAAATTTACTACGTCGTAATATTTAGAAGTTTCTACCTTTTGAGGTTTATTTGTAAACTCATCTTTAAACATATGTGGCCAACCTCCGGCTCTGCCATGTAAATATCCGGTTAAATCAGATAAAGCAGGATAAAACGCTGCCAGATAATCGATACGGCTGTCGAGCCCTGCTGTTATTATAGACAAAGCACCTCCCTGACTGCCACCGGTAACTCCAATTGTATTACCATCAAATTTATCAAGTGATTCAATAAAATCTACAGCTCTTACACAGCCCAGATATACACGCTTGTAATAATAATTATCCTTATCATCAAGATTCGACTTCATGTAACCATATAAAGGGCCAGCTCCTAAATCAGCATATACAGAAGGCTCCATGTTTACCGGAACACCGTGAATACCAATCTGGAATGATATAATTCCCTTCTCTGCACTTGCCACATCGCCAAAATAAGGCCTGACTCCGGCTCCCGGAACATGTAAAACAGCCGGATACTTACCCTCTTTTTTAGGCATGCATAATATGCCATATATTTTCCCATTGATGTTATCAATTCTTACATGGTAGACATCAACTTTTTCAGTACTTCTATCAGGAATAAGGGTAAGGACAGGATTAACCGGAACTTTTGAAAGATCAGCTTTTGCTTTATCCCAAAAATCCTCAAAATCATCGGGCAATGTTGTAGTCGGTTGAATTTGCTCCGGAGAAAATCCTGCAGTAGCATACGATGAATAAGATTTCCCATCTACCTCAACAGAAGCCTGGCAACG
>DASRQG010000015.1:0-3168 GCA_035645995.1 Mariniphaga sp.
CGGCGATCCCTTGGTTCGCATTTGTTCCATACAAGCATTTGCAGGAGCTCCTACCGTTACAAACATATTTCCTTTATTGTCGAAAGTCATTGGTTTGGCTTCATGTTGTCGTTCTGTTGGAAAACCCCGGGCAATAAGTTCCCATTCTTTTCCCGGAACCAGTTCTCCATCATTTAGTGGATATCGGACAACTGCTGTATCGGCCCCAAAATATAAATAGCCGTTATGAATTTTTATACCGGTACCGGTATGTTCACCTGCATATTCAATTATATCTGCTTTTCCATCACCTGTTGTGTCTCGGATGCATGCTATTCCCCTGTTTTCTGATTCATCCCTTAATGACACATAAATATCTCCATTCTGGTTAATGGCCAGATGTCTTCCACGTCCTGTTTCTTCTGTTACCACCAGTGATGAAAACCCTTCAGGCAGTGTAAGCCCCCCATTATCCTTATCAGGTACCAATTGTTCTGATGAACTATCTTCTTTTGGAGTGCAGGAGAATATCCCCATACCAAGCAATAATATAATTACATGTTTCATTGATATATTTTTTAGTTATCAGGCCGGATGAAACTCGCATGATGAATCTTCATCCTGTGTTATGATTAACGAATCATGCTCGTATTATTAATGGCGAGTTTCTTGTTCAGTCAATTGAACGCTGATGCAAGATAAATGTTCAGCTTTTTTTAAAGATGAACTTCATAGTTATTTAAAAACACTTATTAAATTTGTGGTTAATACTTTTTCCAATGAATAGGGAATTAAAGATTAATCATCAATCAGAAGTGCCTAAATACAGGCAAGTTGTGGAGTTGATCATTTCTGATATCAAATGTGGAATTTTCAAACAAGGGCAACGGATTCCATCTATTAATGAAATTAGCGAGGAGCTTCTTCTATCCCGTGATACTGTGGAAAAAGCCTATGTTTATCTTAGAGAAAAAGGAGTGGTTTCTTCTGTTCGTGGAAAAGGATATTATGTGAATCAGGTAGATATCGATGAAAATGTAAAAGTAGCTCTGATCTTCAACAAACTTAGTAACTATAAAAGAAACCTCTATTATTCCTTTATAAACACATTAGGCAGTAAGGCTTCAACCGATGTGTTTATTTATAATTATGACATAGAGCAGTTTGAAAGTATAATAGATAGTAATATCAATAAATACGATTATTATGTTATTCTTCCTCATTTCCGGAAGGATGATAAAAATGTGGTTGAAGTGATAAAAAAAATACCACGTGAAAAGGTATTGCTGATTGATCGTAATATGGATGCATTAAATGATTATCCTATTGTTTATCAGGAATATGAAAAAGATATTCAGTCCGCATTAACCCAAGGCCTTAAACTAATTGAAAGGTACAGCAAAATAAACATAGTATTCCCCGACGATTTCTATTATCCCCGTTACATACTAAAGGGCTTTCAGATCTTCTGCCAGATAAACAATTTTGAATTTTCAGTTTTTAACCAGATAAATTCAGATGTTGTAAAAAAAGGAGAAGCTTATGTTCTGATTACTGATGATGATTTATACCGGTTTATAAAGATTTGCAGAAGCTCTGGTTTCAAATTGGGTAGTGATGTTGGGGTTGTTGCTTATAATGATAATCCGGTAAAAGAGTTGTTGGAGAATGGAATCACAACTGTAACTACCAATCATGATGAAATTGGACGTATTGCTGCAGAAATGATACTTACCAATAACTTCAAAAGAATCAAGAGCCCGTTTGAGTTCATTAAAAGGAATTCTTTATGAATTGTAGGGTACAAAAATGATTTATGAGCATGATTCGTTAATAATGGTTTAGGATATGAATCTATCATGCAGAGTATATCCGCCTATTTATTTTAAATTATTTAAGGATGAGAAAGCTTCTTATTTTTCTTGTTTTGTTGTCTGGCCAGGGTGTTTTATTTGCCCAGAATGGCAAAGTTTTGGAATCATTATCGTTCAGGAGTCAAAAAGTTAATTATCCTGTTGGATATTCTATTTATCTTCCTCCAGATTATGATACATCTACGCGTAGTTATCCTGTTCTTTATTTACTACATGGATATTCGGACGATGAAACTGGATGGGTACAATTTGGTGAAGCAAACAGGATTGCCGATCGTGCAATTGCCAATGGAGATGCAGCGCCTTGTGTCATTGTTATGCCGGATGGCAAGGTGTCGTGGTACATCAATAGTTTTGACGGATCAGATCCTTGGGAAGATATGTTTACTGAAGAATTTATTCCATTCATAGAAAAAGAATACAGGATTAGAAGTAACAAGGAATTCAGGGCAATAGCAGGTCTGTCAATGGGAGGTAATGGTGCGTTGTTGCTCTCGATGCGACATCCTGATTTATTTTCTACTTGTGTAGCTCTAAGTGCCGGAACTTTTACTGATGATGAAGTTCTTGAAGGAAATGCCTATGAACGATATTTTAAGAATATTTATGGGCCGAAACCTAAAAATGGGAAGGTATCTGATTACTGGAAATCTTATAGCCCGTTACACTTGCTCGACAGTGTCGAAAAAAATGAATTAAAATCTATAAAGTTTTATATTGATTGTGGTGATGATGATTTTTTATACAAAGGGAATGCAGCTCTTCATGTAAAAATGCGAGATCTGGATATTCCACATGAATTTCGTGTTAGAAACGGAGCACATACCTGGAGTTATTGGAGGACCGGCCTGGAAGATGGACTTAAATTTATCTCACAAAAATTTCATCGTTAAGCCTTAAGTTGAGGCAATGAAAAAAGATACAGGGATTAATATTCCTGTATCTCAGAATTAGATTGTTATTGTTGTAGTTTCTATTGTTTATAATAAAGCCCTGATATTCCGATTATTCCAAGGTAAAATCCTTGTGAAATATAATACAATACAGTGGCATGAGAAAGTTTTTATGACCAGGAGTGTCAACAGACAAATATATACGTAAAATTTTCCTTCATCCCATAAACCTCCCAGGGAAATAAGCAGGAATATTATATTCACTTGTATTTTTTCATATGCAATAATGTTTTGCAAAAGAATGCTGTTCAAAAGATTTAATGCAAGTACTTCAATTGTGTAAATGTATCCGGGTTGCCAACCTGCAATTGCAGCAGATGCATAAATAACAGCTATGGACCAAAACCACCAATGGTAGTTGT
>DASRQG010000016.1:0-4562 GCA_035645995.1 Mariniphaga sp.
CGATTCAGATGTCAAAAGAGGCTATCGCATTAGCAAATATCCAAACTTCCATGGTTGGGCATCAGGACGCTGTCAAGGATGTACAATTGTACGGCACCATTCAAGTGGATGAACGCTTACAGGAATCCCAGACTTCCCACGTCAATGGCCGTATTGAGAATCTATATGTAACCTTTACCGGTGAGTCGGTTAAGGAAGGTCAATTGATAGCCAGGATTTATTCCCCTGATTTATTGACAGCACAACAGGAACTGCTGGAAGCAGCAAAATTGCAAGATATGCAACCCTTATTACTTGATGCAGCTAAAGAAAAGCTGCGTTTATGGAAAGTGTCAGAAGAGCAGATAGATAAAATTCTACAATCCAACAGCGTTTCACCGTATGTAAACATCCACGCAAATACAGGTGGCGTGGTCATAGCGAAAAATGTGAACCAAGGCGATTATATCAGCCAGGGAAGTGTGTTATACACCATTTCCAACCTTTCAAGATTATGGGCAATTTTTGATGCTTATGAAACCGACTTACCTTTTTTGAAAGTTGGGGATCAATTGGAATATACTTTACAGAGTGTGCCCGGAAAAGTATATAAAGGGCGGATAGCCTTTATTAATCCAATCATTGATGCTAGCTCGAGAACAGCAAAGGTTAGGGTTGAAGCCGATAATAGGGATCGTAATCTCAAGCCGGAAATGTATGCAACAGCACAAATTACTGCTCCTTTAAAAGGGTACGGTAAGGAGATGGTAATTCCCAAATCAGCTGTGTTGTGGACAGGGAAGCGTTCGATCGTGTATGTAAAGCAACCAAATACGTCAACACCCGCCTTTAAACTTCGGGAGGTTGTTTTGGGTCCCTCATTGGGTGATCAATATGTGATCATGTCGGGATTGAACAATGGCGAAGAGATTGTAACAAACGGTGCTTTTACAGTAGATGCAAGCGCTCAGCTTGAAGGCAAAGTCAGCATGATGAACAACGATGATTCAGCGGGGCATGAATTCGATATGGCCGATAAGGTGCACGATATGTTCAAAGTTTCTGGAAACTGTGAGATGTGCCAAAGTCGGATTGAGAAAGCAGCCAAAGGAGTAAAAGGCGTTATTTCTGCAAAATGGGATGTGGAGGCCAAAGTCATTCATTTGGATTTTGATTCGAAAGCAACCTCAAAGAGCAAAATAAGTAAAGCTATTGCTAATGTAGGTCATGATACAGAATTGGACAAGGCTCCTCAGGCAGTTTATGACGGACTGCCGAGCTGTTGTCTGTATGCCCGTTAACCATTAATCATTTAAATTAGTTCGTTATGGAAGGCATAAGAAAAAAAAATGCAATTTCTAAATCAAAACTAGTCTTTATGGTTTTGCTAGCTGTTTTATTGTTAATTCAGTTAGCAAGACCTCAAAAGAATACATCAGACTCTCCTGCAGGAAAGGCTTTTGTTGATACCTTTCAAGTTAGTGAACAGGTCAATGCAATTTTGGCTGTTTCTTGTTACGATTGCCATAGTAATAATACGAAGTATCCTTGGTACAGTGAGATTCAACCCATGGCATGGCTAATGGATAAGCATGTAAAAGATGGAAAGGAAAAGTTGAATTTTGATGAATTGCCCTCTTACGGGCCTCGGAAGCTTAATTCAAAGTTCACGCAAATTATCAAGCAAATTGAACAAAATAAAATGCCATTAACCTCTTATTTGTGGATGCATGAGGGTGCTCGTTTGAGTATGGACGACAAGAAGTTGTTGATTGATTACTTTAATTCGTTAACGGATAATGAATAAGTTTAGAGTGTTAATAGTACAGACGGTTCCTTCGGAAATAGGTTCAAAACATAAATTTTAATAACAAGAAAAGTGGAAAACCAATCGAATATTTTAAAATACAAACATCTCGGAATCTACACTCAAAACGAGAATGTAGTATATATGCATGAAAACTGCCACGTTTGTGCTTCAGAAGGCTTTGAGGCACTTACCCGAATTAGAATATCCACTGCAACGGACTCAATCGTAGCAAGTCTTAATGTAATTTCATCCAATCTTCTATTGACTGATGAAATTGGGTTATCGGACGCCGCAGCAAAAAAACTGAATGTTTCCCCAAATGAAACTTTGTATGTTTCACATTTGGAACCTATTAAATCTTTAAGCCACGTACGGGCAAAAATCTACAATCAGAAACTGGATTACTCCGCGTACAATGAAATCATTACGGATATAGTTCAGGGCAATTATTCCAATATCGACCTCACAGCATTTATCACCGCCTGTGCCGGAAATAGAATGGATCTTGATGAAATCACCTATCTTACAAAAGCCATGATTGCTTCTGGTATGCAATTGCACTGGAACAAGGAGATTGTTGTTGATAAGCATTGCATCGGAGGGTTACCAGGCAATAGAACAACACCGTTGGTAGTTGCCATTGTTACTGCCTTTGGCCTTACAATGCCCAAAACGTCTTCCCGTGCCATTACCTCGCCTGCCGGTACTGCAGATACCATGGAAGTATTTACCAATGTAACGCTTTCCCCTGAAAAAATAAAAGAAGTGGTTCATAAGGAAGGGGGGTGTATCGTTTGGGGTGGAACAGCCCAGTTAAGCCCGGCAGATGATCTGCTGATAAAAATCGAAAAAGCCCTCGATATAGATAGCGAGGGACAGCTAATTGCTTCGGTACTCTCAAAAAAAGCAGCGGCGGGTTCCACGCACGTTGTTATAGATATTCCTGTAGGTGAAACTGCAAAAATGAGAAGTACAAAAATGGCGCAGGAATTACAGGATCATATGGAAGCAATAGGCAAAGAAGTGGGATTGAATGTAAAAGTAATAATTACAGACGGTTCCCAACCTGTGGGGAGGGGAATTGGCCCAGCGCTTGAAGCCATTGATATCTTGAAAGTGCTGAAAAATGAAGCCGATGCCCCTAAAGACTTGACAGAAAGATCATTGCTTTTAGCTGGAGAACTATTGGAGCTTTCGGGAAAAGTCGATTCGGGAACCGGATACCAAACAGCGAAGCAAGTGTTAGAATCGGGTAAAGCTTATAAAAAATTTATTTCCATCTGCAAAGCCCAAGGTCGCTTCTCACAACCTGTTTTAGCACACTATAAAAATGAAGTTAGAGCCGAAAAGCCGGGAGTTCTGCAAGTAATTGATAACAGAAAAATTGCAAAACTCGCCAAACTTTCGGGTGCACCTCAATCTAAATCCGCAGGGATTCATTTAAATGTCCGTCTGGGAGAAAATATTGAAAAGGGCCAGCTACTATATACTATTTATGCAGAATCCAAAGGCGAGCTTAATTATGCTTTGGAATATAAAAACCATCACGACAATATTATAACCTTAATTTAAAGAACATACTATGAACACGATATTATTTAGTCTTCCGGGAAATGAAGAACTCACAGCGCTTTTGGCAAAAAAAATGAATGCGGAAATTGGCAATGTGACGTTTCGCAAATTTCCAGACGGAGAAACCTATACCCGTATCTTATCTGATGTTAAAGACAAACGTGTGGTACTAATCTGTACTTTACATGAACCTGATGAAAAATTGTTGCCACTTTACTTTTTAAGCCATACGGCAAAGTCGCTAGGTGCGAAATGTACCTGTTTGGTAGTTCCATACCTCGCATATATGCGACAGGACAAAGTTTTTAATGAGGGTGAAGGAGTAACCTCTGGTTTTTTTGGAAAATTAGTTTCTGGTTTTGCCGATAGCATTATCACAGTTGATCCCCACTTGCATCGAATAAGTTCTTTGGAAGAAGTTTATGACATTCCAAATAAAGTCGTCCGTGCAGCAGATGCTATTTCAGAATGGATAATTGAAAACATCGAAAACCCTGTCCTTATAGGTCCAGATTCTGAAAGCGAGCAATGGGTTTCAGAAGTTGCGAAGAATGCGGGAGCACCATTTACGGTACTGCAAAAGGTGCGTCATGGAGACCGTGAAGTGGAGGTTTCTGTCCCCGAAGTGGGTAGATACAAAGATCATACCCCTGTTTTAGTGGATGACATAATCTCAACTGCACGCACAATGATTGAAACTGTGGAACATTTGAAAATTGCTGGAATGAAACCACCGATATGTATAGGCATACACGCTGTTTTTTCGGGTAATGCCTATCAGGAATTAATGGATACCGGAGTGAACAACATAGTAACCTGTAACACCATTCCACACCCTTCAAATGCTATTGATTTGAGTAATGTATTGGCAAAAGAGGTAAAACAAATAATGGACCAGATATGATTAAGTAGAACTTCAGAAAAAAACATTTTAAAGAAAGTAAATCAGTAAAAGTTATAACAAAAGCAAGAAAAAATGTAATAGCTCACTGTAAATGATTCAATATCTTTATATTAATAAACAGAAAAGAGAAATTCTAACTCTAAACTAAAAATCATGAAACACCTATGGATGATTATTGGATGTATCCTTCCACTATTATTGATTTTTTTAGCTCCCGCATTAGGGCTGAGCTCAAATACTTCCTTGTTTATTTTTATCGTAATCATGTTTGCCTGTCATTTATTGATGCCAATGCAT
>DASRQG010000017.1:0-5519 GCA_035645995.1 Mariniphaga sp.
AATCCAAGCATTTGTGTTGACCACTCATTCATCCACAACAATTTTATTCAAATGTATAATAAAAAAATAAAAGCTGTTCGTTTGTTGAACAGCTTTTATGAATTTATGTAGTTCTTATTAGTCACGTCGTGGCCTGCGATCCCTGCGATCATTGTCGCGACGGTTATCATCACGGCGATTAAAATCACGGCGGTTTCCATCTCTGCGGTCACCACGGTCGCTACGTTCTGCGCGTGGAGGCCGTTCAACATATCCCTCAGGTTTAGGCAGTAATACCTTACGTGATAGTTTCAGCTTACCTGTCTTTTCGTCAATACCGATAAGCTTCACTTCCACCTCTTCACCTTCCTTAATGAAGTCTTCTGCTGACTCTACCCTGTTCCAGTCCATTTCTGAAACATGGAGTAATCCATCTTTTCCGGGAATAATTTCAACAAAAGCACCAAATGAAACTACCGATTTAACCTTACCGGTATAAACTTCACCAACTTCAGGTAAAGCAACTATTGCTTTTATTCGCTTTTTAGCAGCTTCAAGAGCTTCAACTCCCGATCCTGATATTTGTACCAAGCCAAGATTTTCAACCTCTTCAATTACAATTACAGTATCTGTTTCTTCCTGAATAGCCTGAATTATCTTTCCACCCGGTCCAATAACTGCTCCAATCATATCTTTAGGAATTTCTATAACTTCGATACGTGGAACATTCGGCTTATACTCAGCACGTGGTTCAGGTATAACTTCAAGCATTTTACTTAAAATATGCAACCTTCCTTCTTTAGCTTGCTGAAGTGCATTACTAAGAACTTCGTATGATAAACCCTCAACTTTTATATCCATCTGTGTTGCAGTAATACCATCAACAGTTCCTGCAATTTTAAAGTCCATATCACCTAAATGATCTTCATCTCCAAGGATGTCGGATAAAACAGCATATTTAGTTAGTCCTTTGTCGCTGATTAAACCCATAGCAATTCCGGAAACCGGTTTCTTGATTTTCATGGCGCTATCCATCATTGCCATAGTACCGGCACATACAGTTGCCATTGAAGAAGAACCATTTGATTCAAGAATATCTGATACTACACGTACTATGTATGGATAATCTTCGGGTATAATTTTCTTAAGTGCCCTGTGAGCCAGATTGCCATGTCCTATTTCCCTGCGGCTCAATCCTCTGGGAGTTTTGGCTTCACCTACACTGAATGGAGGAAAATTATAATGAAGCAGAAACTTCTCCCTTCCCTGCACCATTACATTGTCGATGATCTTTTCATCCATTTTGGTTCCAAGGGTTACAGAGGTCAGTGACTGAGTTTCACCACGGGTAAAAATAGCAGAACCATGTGCTCCAGGCAAATAATTCACCTCTCCCCAAATTTGTCTGATCTCATCAGTACGACGGCCATCAAGACGAATTTTATCATCAAGGATCATCCGACGCATGGCTTCCTTTTCTACATCATGATAATAACGCTTGATCAACTTCTCGTGAAACTCAAGATCAATCTCTTCATTACCTGCATTCGCTTCTTTGTAAGCTTCAATATATTCGTCACGTATAGCAGCAAATGCCTCAAGCCTTTCCTGTTTATTCTTTATTTGTTGTTTGGCCAGCTCATAGCATTTAGGATACAGTTCGGCATGCACTTTCTCACGAAGAGTTTCATCATGTGTTTCATGGCTGTACTCACGTTTTACAACTCCAAGCTCAGCGGCCAGTTCTTCCTGAGCCTTGCAATGTTTCTTTATTTCTTCGTGTGCAAATTTAATTGCATCCAGCATTTCGTTTTCAGATACCTCGTTCATCTCCCCTTCAACCATCATAATGTTATCGTGCGAAGCACCTACCATTATATCCAAATCAGCAGTTTCCAACTGAGTAATAGTAGGGTTGATGATAAATTCTCCATTAATACGAGCAACTCTGACTTCGGAAATGGGTGTTTCAAATGGAACATCCGAAACTACAATGGCTGCCGAAGCGGCTAACCCTGCAAGTGCATCAGGCAAATCCTCTTTACCGGCAGAGATGAGAGAAATCATAACTGCAGTTTCAGCATGATAATCATCAGGAAACAATGGACGTAATGCTCTGTCGACCAAACGGGCAATTAAAATTTCATCATCCGAAGGCCGTCCCTCTCTTTTTAAAAAGCCCCCCGGGAAACGCCCGGCAGCAGAAAACTTTTCACGATAATCTACCGAAAGAGGCATGAAATCAACATCTTCATTTGCTTCCTTAGCCGAAACAACTGTTGCCAGAAGCATTGTTTCTCCCATACGTACCACCACCGAACCGTCGGCCTGTTTTGCCAGCTTACCGGTTTCTATGGTAATCGATCTTCCGTCAGTAAGATCGATTGTCTTTGTAGTTACTTTTACCATATTTCTTTAATAAATTCAAAATGTTTATAATTCTTAAAAGGTGGTGAGGTTTTGCAATATACAAAAAAGAAAGGCAACCTGAATTGCCTTTCCCTTATTTTTACTTACGCAGATTGAGTTTTTCAATGATTGAACGATATCTTTCAATATCTTTTGCTTTCATGTAATCAAGCAGCCTGCGACGTTTACCCACCAGCTTAATTAATGCACGACGGGTACTAAAATCTTTTTTATTACGCTTTAAATGCTCTGTCAGATGGTTGATCCTAAATGTGAACAATGCAACCTGTCCTTCTGCACTTCCTGTGTCTTTTGCACTTTTTCCAAATTCGGCAAAAAACTCCTGTTTCTTTTCCGGTGTTAAATACATCCTCTAATATTAAATTAAATTAAACCATGTTTAAGCTGCAGCATCGCGATAGATAGCAACAGCTTAAAATTTCGGCCACAAAATTAGACAAAAGTTTTGATTTTCAAACTATAGAATAAATTATTAACCTACAATTTCTTTCTTAATTTCAAGATTTTCATATGCAGCCAGAATTTCGTTATAAGTCAATTCACTTACCGGACACAGTGGTAAACGCAGTACATTCTCAATTTTCTCCTGAATATTTAAAAGTGCTTTTATGCCTCCCGGGTTTCCCTCCTTAAAAAGGAGCATAAATAGTTCAATCAAATCATAATGCAGTTTACGTGCCTCATTATATTGTCCTTCGAGACCTAAATGAATTAATTTACTTAACCTTTCGGGCAGTGCGTTTGCAACTACCGAGATAATTCCTGAACCGCCTACTGAAAGAATGGGAAGCCCCAATAAGTCATCACCTGAAATAAGTGAAAAATGTGGTGGTGCATATTTGTTGATCTTAGTAATCTGTGACATTACACCCGAAGCTTCCTTCACAGCTACAATATTTTCAAAGCGTTCTGCCAGCTTAATGACAGTATCTGCTTCCAAATTTACGCCTGTTCGGGAAGGCACATTATATAAAATAACCGGTACAGGACTTGCTTTGGCTATTTCTGAATAATGGCCAAACATTCCTTCCTGTGTAGGTTTATTATAATAAGGTGTAACTACCAAAAGGCCTTTCACACCTTCCATATCAAGTTTTTCGATCTGCCCGATGACTTTTCGGGTGTCGTTACCACCTACTCCTACTACAACTGGTAATCCTGAAGAATTCTGCTTTATAAACTTTACAACTTCTTCTTTTTCTTTATCATCAAGGGTGGGGGTTTCGGCTGTTGTTCCCAGAGCTACCAGGTAATCCATGCCGCCCTGAACCTGACTTTGAATAATTTTTAACAGTGCATTGAAATCAATGCTATTATTATTGGTAAAAGGTGTAACCAATGCCACACCGGCACCTTTGAACGGATGGTTCATACTAAGACTTTTTTATTAAGTTGTTCTAGATAAAATATTTGTTGTTGTGCCAGATATAAAGCGTCAGATGAACCATTAATCCGTATGTTCAGATCAAAATAATTCAGCTTCGACTCCGTACTGCCAATTTTAAACCGGGCACGACTAAGAGCAGTAATATAATGCAGTACCAGATTTTGTTCAGGAACAATATTCAACAGTAGGTCAAATTCTGTCTTCAAAATTTCAAAAACGTGTCCTGAATTCGGAAACCCCAACCAGTTTAAATCTTTCGGAGTAACTACATTGGATCCGGCTTCTGCAATTCCTTCCTTCGACAGAATGCAAAGATTCCTAAATATAACCTGTGAATTTTGAAAGAATTGATGAAGAAATTCGTAAGCTTCCCCTTGCGGCGGTTGCCACAAAACACAAACCTTCCTTATTTTTTCAGGTTGCGGCAATTCAACCCTGCGTTTTATGGCAGCAGCTTCTTTTTGCAGCTTTTTGTATGCATATTTTTCTATCATCTTCATTCACCGGCAAAGTTAATGAAATGTAAAAAAGAATTACTTATCTCAATTAAAAATACCAAATTGCTTATGTTTCGGTTCAAAAATGAACAGAAAATAACTAATTACCAAAAAAAACTATGAAACTAATGCCTTAATCTTCCAACATTTTTAAAAAATCATCTTCAGTAATAATTGGAATACTAAGCTTTTCAGCTTTTTCACGTTTACTGGGCCCCATATTTTCTCCTGCCACAATATAAGTCGTTTTTTTTGAGAGAGACCCGGCATTCTTCCCACCGTTTTGCTCTATTAATTGCTTTAACTCATCGCGCGAATGTTTCTCAAACGTACCTGAAACAACAATACTTATTCCTCTTAACTTTTCCGTACGGTTTTTAATTATTTCGGAATCAATCTGGAAGTGTAACCCCTGTTGTTTTAAAAATTCTACCATTTCCAGGTGTTCAGGTTTAGAAAACCAATGCACTATGCTCTCTGCGATTTTATAACCTATCTCATCTATTGTTTCCAGCTCTTCCTTCGATTTATGGGCAAGCAAATCAATAGTGTGAACCTGAGCAGCTAGTTTTTTGGCGACTGTTTCCCCAACATATCGAATACCTAATGCATAAAGCACTTTCTCAAACGGAGCTTTTTTCGACTCCTGCAATCCGTCAAGAATTCTTTGAGCCGACTTATCTCCCATTCGTTCCAACTGTGTCAACTGCTCTTTATTCAATAAATACAGATCGGTTATCTCCCTAATAAGTCCATGGTTATATAACGCCTCAATTGTCTCCTGCCCCAACCCGTCAATATCCATGGCTTTGCGGCTGACAAAGTGCTCAATCCTGCCTTTAATTTGCGGAGGACAACCCATATCATTAGGACAATAATAAGTAGCTTCTCCTTCTGTTCTGACTAATGGAGTCTTACATTCAGGACATTCTTCAATAAATTCTACTTCCGGTGAATCCGGCAACCTTCTTTCTGTATTTATACCGGTAATTTTTGGAATGATCTCACCACCTTTCTCTACATATACAGTATCCTTCAGGTGAAGATCTAATTTCTTTATTATATCAGCATTATGAAGTGACGCACGTTTTACCACTGTACCTGCAATAAGAACCGGCTCCAGATTAGCAACAGGAGTTACTGCACCGGTACGTCCTACCTGATATGACACAGATTCTAAAACAGTGGCAGCACTTTCTGCTTTAAACTTATAAGCAATTGCCCAA
>DASRQG010000018.1:0-3266 GCA_035645995.1 Mariniphaga sp.
ATAGAAGGAACCTTATCTCCTGTTTTTAAAGTTCCCTTGTCGATGGCACTATAGAGCGAATCAATAATTTGCCGGTATTTCGGCAGGGCTGATTTCTGATTAATTTTAATTATCCTTTTCAAAAGTTCTAAATTTAGGTCATGAACAAATATACATAAATCCAATTAATCCAAATGCATTTCAAAACAAAACTATTTTATCACCATTAACATGAGCATTTTTTTGCATTTTTGTATGATTATACAATTTTCAAAATTATATAACCATGAAAGTACAGACAACACCTTTTGGCAGTTTACCCGATGGCAGGCAGGCAAATCTTTATACCATTACCAATAACAATGGTTTTATGGTACAGGCTACCAACTATGGTGGTATAATTACCAAAATTGAGATGCCAGATAAAGACGGAGCAAAAGGTAATGTTGTATTAGGGTTCGACAATCTGGCGGATTATTTTAATCCGGCCTATCTGGAAAACTACCCCTATTTTGGTGCAGTTATTGGCCGCTATTGTAACAGAATCAGTAAGGGCAATTTGTCAATTGGAGGACAAAGCTATCCATTGGCTGTTAATAACGGACCCAATCACCTTCATGGAGGACAACAAGGTTTCGACACAAAATTATGGGAAGCAACAATTATAGAATCAGGAGATGAAGCGGGTATCAAACTCAAATATCTGAGCCCTCATCTTGAGGAAAAATATCCTGGTAACCTGGAGGTTTACTGTTCTTACCTGCTAAACGACAACAATGAATTCCGGATCAGGTATCACGCATCAACTGATGAAACAACGGTTGTAAATCTTACCAACCACACTTACTTCAACTTTACAGAGGGCAGGGATAATATTCTAAATCATGAATTAAAACTTGCATCTTCAGGAATGACTGAAATGAGTGATCAAATTCCCACCGGTACAATAGTTTCAGTATTGGATACTCCTTACGATTTTAGTGAATTTAAAAGTTTGGGGAATGAACTAAAGCAACTACCCTATGGCTATGATGATAATTACGTACTTGACAATGATAAAGGGGAATTGAAATATGCCGGTACTTTACGCGAGAAGAAGAGTGGCAGAATGGTTGAAGTTTATACAACCCAACCGGGAATGCAGTTATATACCGGCTATTGGATTCCTGAACTTGAATTAGATGGTACAAAAAAGTTTGGAAGCTTTTCAGGGGTAGCTTTAGAGCCACAACATTATCCTGATTCGCCAAATCATCCCAACTTCCCATCTACTTTACTAATGCCCGGAGATAAATATCAGGAAGAAACTGTTTATAAATTCTTCACTGGTAAGGATTGGAAGAGTTAAAGGAAAGTTGGTTTCTTTTGGTGTTAGAAAATTAATTCTTTTCAAAACATCGGATGAACTGTAGAATTTTATCGTTTATACATCATAAACTTTTTAACCAAATCTTTGTACAATTTAATAATTAACATTTACACCCTGATTGGGAATGAAATCAATAATAGAACTTTTTGAAACTGCCGTTGAAAAATTTCCGGACAATTTCTATTTGTGGGAGAAAAGAAATGGTAAGTATGAAGGCACAACTTACAAAGAAACCAGACAGCAGGTATTGTCCCTGTTTGCAGGTTTAGTGTCCATAGGATTAAAAAAAGGGGATCGATGTGGTTTAATTTCAGATGGCCGGAATGACTGGATCATCAGTGAACTTGCCATTTTATATGCAGGGGGAATCAATGTTCCTTTGTCTATACGGCTACAAGAAAACGAGTTGATCTTCCGCCTGAGTCATAGTGGGAGCAGGTTTATTTTTGTTTCGGCACCCTATGCAGAAAAAGTAGAAGCCATCCGTGAAAGTTTACCGGATCTTGAGAAGATTATATATTTAGATGGAAAAGAAAATCCGGGAGATAATGAAATTGATTTCAGACAGCTTGTAAAAGAAGGGGAAGTTTATTTGAATGAACATCAAAAAGAACTGGAATTTATCTGGAAAGGCATTAAACCTGATGATTTAGCCAATATAAGTTATACTTCAGGAACAACCGCTGATCCGAAAGGTATTATGCTTTCTCATTTAAATTATGCTGCAAACGTTGTACAGTCGAATACGCTGATGGAACTTCAACCCGATTGGCGCACACTGGCAATATTGCCGTGGGATCATGCATTTGCCCACACCTGTTGCTTGTATGCCTTCATGTATAAAGGAGCCAGCATAGCTTCTGTGGAGGTAGGCAGAAGTCCGTTGGAAACGTTGAAGAATATACCGCAAAACATAAAAGAAATTCAGCCTTCCCTAATGATGAGCGTTCCTGCTTTCTCAAAAAAGTTCAGACAGAACATTGAAGGGCAAATACGTAAGAAAGGAGAAAATTTATATAAGCTGTTTCAGTTTGCTTTAAAAACCAGCTATTTGTATAATGGATCTGGTTTTAACAGTGGGAAAGGCTGGAGAATTCTACTTAAACCCCTGGTGTCAATTTTTGATAAGATTCTTTATTCGAAAATCCGAGAAGGCTTTGGCAGTAACCTACAGTTTTTTATAGGTGGTGGAGCTCTTTTGGATATTGAGCTGCAACGGTTTTTTTACGCAATTGGCATGCCTGTTTGTCAAGGTTATGGCCTTACGGAAGCATCTCCGGTTATATCATCAAATGCGCTTCATGCAATAAAGTTCGGATCATCGGGGAGGTTGGTAAAACATATGGATTTGAAAATTCTTGACGAAGATGGAAAAGAATTGCCATTGGGTCAGAAGGGGGAAATAGTGATAAAAGGCGATAATGTCATGCTGGGGTATTGGAAAAATGAAGTTGCCACAGCCGAAACCATAAAAAATGGTTGGCTGCATACCGGAGATATGGGATATATGGATAAAGATGGGTTCTTATATGTTCTAGGCAGGTTTAAAAGTTTGCTTATTGGTAACGATGGTGAGAAGTATAGTCCTGAAGGTATTGAGGAAGCAATTGTTGAACAATCGCCTTACATTCAGCAAATCATGTTGTACAACAATCAGAATCCTTATACTACTGCAATGATTGTTCCTGACATGGAAGCAATTACTCGGAAACTCAAAAAACAAACTATTACTCCGGGGACAGTTGACGGGAACCGTGAATCTTTGAGGATTTTAACTTATGAAATAAATAAATTCAAAAAGGGTGGTGAATATGAAGGGTTATTCCCTGAACGATGGTTACCTGCGGCCTTTGTTGTATTACCGGAAACTTTTAATCAGGAAAATGGATTACTTAACACGACGATGAAGATGGTCAGA
>DASRQG010000019.1:0-3032 GCA_035645995.1 Mariniphaga sp.
TAAGCAAAGTTCCGGGCTGGCCATTTCTGCGATTTCTTCATGATTATTTTTTCAATTTAGGTTTTTTGGAAGGAGTGCCGGGATTTATTTATTGTGCAAATATGGCGCACCATGAATTTATAATCCAAATAAAAATGCGTGAAATTGCGAATGAGGAAAAGAAAAATGCCTCCCTTCCAGAAGAGGTGATTATTGAAAATTAAAGTCCTAACAAATCTTAGAGCATGCCTTGGAAAAGGACCCGAAGTTGTTGAAAACGCTGGTGTAAAGATATTACTTTAATTTCCTTTCAGCTTTCATTGATCTATTTGTAATTCACCCCAAATACCAAACTGATGAAATTGAAACATTCACTACTTACAAGCCTGCTTGCTGTTATTTGTTTCGGTGCTTTTGGGAATGAATTAACGCAATTTCCTTGGACAAGCTATGCCTTTCATGAACCCTCCCAAACAGCCGGTTATTTTCACCAGGATAGTGTTCAGTTTCATCAGGGAGAAAACAAATTGAAAACGGTTCGGTTCGGGTTGAAAGGGGGGATCAACTTCTCCAATATGAATTTCAACAAAGGATATTCCGGAGTTAATGTGCCATTGGAACCGGCTTGGAAAGCAGGATTCGCTTTTGGGTTGGTTATGCAGGTCCATTTGTCAGGTCGGCTATACTTGATCCAGGAATATTTATTTTCCAGAACCCGGGGACAGTATACGCCGCTTGAAGCTAATTACACCTTTGATTACATCTCTACGCCTGTCCTTCTTCATTACCAGGTGAGTCCTAAATTTAGGATAGCAGCAGGGCCGCAGTTGGAGCTTTTACTTCAGGGAAAAGAAGAAATTAGTGGCAAAAGCACAAAGGTTACCCAAATGACCGAAGAACGGAGCATAGGGGCAACCATGGGGCTCACCTATCTTCATTCCGAGCAAATTAGTCTCAGTGCGAGATTTATGCATGGCTATAATCATGTCGGAATTTATCAGCGGGTAGGCAGGCGGGAATTCAAATATGAATTGGTTCAAGTATCGACAAACATTTTGTTTTGAGATGTTTTTGCTTGATTAGACAGTAGTATCATTTGGCGTGAAATGATAAAGGTTTTCTATTTTCCCGGTTTTAGTGAAGGCCGTTGTGTGACTTCATGATACCGTATTACATCGCTACCGAAATAATGCATTACCATGCTCTTCCTGGTTCGGGCGGGATCGATGACTTTGCTGCCTCCATGTAGTAGATTGGCGTGCCAGATCAATACATCACCTTTTGACGCAGTGAAGGTCTTTTTTTCAAACTGATGTTCTTCAATCACCTTGTCAATGGCTTCGGCATATTTCTTTTTATTGGTCTTGCCCAATAGCCATCTATTACCGCCGTGGTCATAATGGCTGTTCATAATGTAGGGCAATTTGTGGCTGCCTGGATAATAAAAAAGGGGGCCATTTTCCATATCGATGTCCTCAAGTGCAATCCATACCGCCATAAGGTACCCATAAGGATAGGTTGACATATGGATAAAGTCGGAATGGGCAGGGTCTTCGCTTCCCTGAAGAAAATTGACGCTTTGGAAAAGTTCCACAGGCCTTCCCATTAACAAATCCATAATATCCGTCAACTCTTTAATGTTAACCAAATTTCTCATTTCTTCCGAGTACCGGACGGCATACATTAATTTCCGTTCATCTTTTACCGGCATTCGCTTGTCCTTCATTAACTCAATCAATAGTTGGTTGATTAAAGTTACTGTTTCCTCTGAAAAGAATGATTTCAAGATAGCGTACCCGTCGGTTGACCAATTGATTAAAGCCGATTTCACATTGTCATTCAACGTTAAAAAATTAGGATGGCCTGCCAGCGCCGTTAGCGAATCCTCCTTGTCTAACCAGGGATGATCCACGAGGGCATCATTGGGAAAAGCACTACTGGATAAAGAGCTAAAGTATTTTTTTTGAATGCCATACTTCCGGTAAAGAGGAGCAAGATATTTGAGTTTGTCGTAATTAAAGAGATTGTACATTTCATACAAGAGCTTCATTCTTCTAAAGGTGCTGATCATGGCTGCTAAATGTTTTTGTGATGGTTTTTTTTATAAAAGAAATTCCATTAAGCAAGTTTATTTTTCAAATTCAGTAATGACAATTCATAAACATTAAAAATGGGCTTAAATTCAGAATAAATATACAGGGTATATGGGGTTAATCCTATTTAGTTTTTATAATTTCCTTTAAATTATTTTTTCAACGTTTTTTTTTAGCCCATAAGAAGCAATTTATTGTATGTTATCGCTGTTACAAATTTTTTTTATATATTTAAAGAAAGTTTAATATTAAATAAATGTTAAATTTTATAATACCAAGTAAAAGTATCCTACTGTAAGTTGAAGCGGGAAGTTTTTGTAATTTTTGTTGTTAGTCTTGGATTATTCCATCATTTACTAAGCGGTCGACGAGTTGTAAAAAAGAGAGAGATTAATTTTGAAACAAATTTTTATGAAGAAATCAATTTTGTTGATTGGGTATAATTTTAACCCCGAGCCTACGGGAATTGGAAAATACAGCGGAGAGATGATTTCTTGGCTTGAAGAGAATGGATATGATTGTTCCGTAATAACCACTTATCCATATTATCCTTATTGGAAGGTACAAGAGCCATATTATAGTGACAGGTTTTGGTATAAAACTGAAGACCAGAAGTTATCCTCAGGAAAAAACATAAAAGTGCATCGTTGTCCTGTTTATGTTCCGAAGAATCCGACAGGCTTAAAGAGGATATTGCTTGATCTAAGCTTTTTAGCGACCGCCACTCTAAAAATACTACAGTTAATCCCTCGGAAAAGGTATGATTATGTCATTACGGTTGTTCCTTCTTTTCAATTTGGGCTGTTAGGGATACTGTATAAAATGTTTCGTAAGACAATATTCCTATACCATATCCAAGACCTTCAAATTGAAGCGGCTCGGGATCTTAATTTAATTAAGTCCAAGAAGTTAATTCAAGGATTATTTAAGGTAGAAAATTTCATTTTAAAGAACGCTGAT